>CBETOJ010000217.1:0-3344 GCA_965537725.1 uncultured Campylobacterales bacterium
TTGAAAATACCAATGAGCTAAGTAGTGAGGTTAGTTAAATTGAGAGATTATTGTTTGTCCAGCTTTAATTCTATCATTTATTGCAACAGAAGGCTCAAGATCTTTTAATGTGATCTCAGCAATACCATTTACAAATACTCCTATTTTTTCACCTTGTTGATAGTTTTCTTTTATATTGATAGATATTGAGGGATTAAAAAAACCACTGATTAGTCTTAGTTTTATACTTTTATCTTCAAAATCAGTTGAAGCAAATTTTATCTTGATCTGTTCATTTAATAAAGAACCTTTATAGCTACTAGGGTCAAGGTTTGTTCCATATTGTTTTAATTTAACTTTTGCTGTAGTATTAAAAGGGGAAAGAATATTATGACTATTAAGCAAACAAACTTGTACATATATTTTGCAGCTATGTTTTTTATGATCAATTGCAATTACTTTTCCATCAATTGGAGAGAGTATATTAGAAGAGTTTTCATAAATATACCTTGCCGTATCCCTATAAATATAAACGATCAACAATGTTAGTATAACTCCTATAGCACCAAGGAAATCACAACCTAAAATATAGAGTATAAATGTAACTACTAATGCAACAAAAATAGATTTATATCCCTCTTTTACTATAAAGTTTGTATTATTTATCATTATCTTTATCTTCTGAATCTTTATTTGAGCTATCAATTGAATCTAAGATCTCATCCTCATCTGCATGAAGCTCTTCCCCTTCATAGATCTCACCACCGTTTTCTTTGATGATATCTTGAACTCTTTTTCCAGAGATTACCTCTTTATCTAAAAGTTCTGCTGTCATTTGCTCCATCGCATCTTTATTCTCTTCTAAAGATTTTTTCACTGCATCATATCTATCATTTAACGTTTGTTTAATATACATATCAAGTTTATGAGCCATCTCATCACTATAATCACTTGAAGAGTGTCCACCACCTAAAAACTGGTTTTGTTGTTTATGTAAAACCATAAGTCCTGCGATATCGATATCACTCATACCATAAATAGTTGCCATTGATTTAATAATATCAGTTGCTCGTTCAAGGTCATTTCCTGCACCAGTTGAGATCTCACCAATAAACACCTCTTCCGCAGCACGTCCACCTAATAGGGTATCAACTTCAGCCATCAACTCATGCTTTTGCATAAGATACTTATTCTCTTCTGGAGTATTTAATGTGTATCCTAAAGCTGCAAGACCACGTGGCACAATAGAAACCTTATTTACTTTTTTAGCCCCTTTAGTGATCTCAGCAATTACTGCATGACCCGATTCATGATATGCAACAATTTGTCTCTCTTTTGGAGAGATTCTTCTACTTTTCTTTTCAAGTCCAGCAATTTGTCTTTCAACGGCTTCTTTAAAGTGCTCAGGTTTTACTTCATCATCATTTGCTCGCCCTGCTAAAAGTGCTGCTTCATTGATCACATTTGCAAGATCAGCTCCTGCAAGTCCAGCAGTCATAACTGCCACATCTCTAAGATCAACATCTTTTGATACAACGACATCCTTAATATGAACATTTAAAATCTCGATTCTACCTTCAAGATCAGGTTTATCAACTAATACTTGTCTATCGAATCTTCCTGGTCGTAAGAGTGCAGGATCTAAAACTTCAGGTCTATTTGTAGCTGCTAAAATAATAACAGGTGCTTCCGCTCCACTAAATCCATCCATCTCTGCTAAAAGTTGATTAAGAGTTTGTTCCCTTTCATCATTTCCACCAAAGTTTCCTGCGCTTGCTCTACTTTTACCAATAGCATCGATTTCATCGATAAAGATAATAGCTGGTGCTACTTTTTTTGCTTGTTCAAAAAGATCACGTACTCTACTTGCCCCTACCCCAACAAACATCTCAATAAAACTTGACCCAGTAACACTTAAAAACTCAACATCAGCTTCACCAGCCACTGCTTTTGCTAAAAGTGTTTTACCAGTCCCTGGAGGCCCTACTAAAAGAACACCTTTTGGAATTTGCGCCCCAAGTCTTACATATCTATCTGGATCTTTTAAAAAGTCAACGATCTCTGTAACTTCCTCTTTAGCTTCTTTATTTCCAGCCATATCATCAAATTTAACATTTGGTTTTTCTGAATTGATCATCTTCTTAGCACCACCCATACCAAGAATACCACCTGCTCCACCACCAAGTGATTTTGACATTCTTCTAGCCAAAAACATCCAGATTGCAAAGAAGAAAAATAATGGCAAGATCCATCCAAAAAGCATGTCTGCTAAAAGATTTTGTTCATTAATCCCACCATAATTGATCCCTTTTTCTTCCAAAAGAGGTACTAAAGTATTATCATTAGCTACTTTTCTAGCACGATAAGTTGTAACAACTCCACCAACTGGTTTAGATACTGCTTTAATATTTTGATCCCCAATGCCAACATAGTCTATTTGACCATTTTGAATAAGATTCTTTACATCAGAGTAAGCTACATTTTTTGTAACACTTTGCCCATATGCTGTTTGTCCACCATTGATGCTCATATCATCACTTGGGAAAAAACTTTTAAATAACATGATCGTTACAATAGAAAAAATAACAAAAACAATAATAGGGTTTTTATCAAAAAAACCATTTGGTCCTTTATTGTTGTTATCTTGTTGTTGATTGTTCATCTATTTTTATCCTTTTAATCTTTGATTTTTTTGAAGATAAATGTTCGCCATTCATTTTGTGATATCTCTTCAAGTAATTCACATCTATCTTCATATTTTTTTCTTACTTTTTCACTATATTGTTCCATAATACCTGAAAGTATCAAAACTCCATCAATCTTTGTTGCTTTTATAAGATCTTTAGAGATCATTGTGAGAACATCTGCAACAATATTAGCTACAACTATATCATATTGAGCTGAACATTTATTTATAGATCCAACCCAAGATTTATTGGGAAAGATTCCATTAAGCTCAAAGTTTTTTAGAGCATCATTTACTGCAACTTCATCAGTATCACAAATGTCTACCACAGCTCCTTTTTTTGCTGCTGCAATTGCTAAGATACC
Organism: uncultured Campylobacterales bacterium; assembly: GCA_965537725.1. Lineage (GTDB taxonomy): Bacteria > Campylobacterota > Campylobacteria > Campylobacterales > Arcobacteraceae > JAIOSF01. Next base: position 3,031 of record CBETOJ010000217.1, read on the forward strand.
ACTTCCACTCCCTACATCGCAAAGAGTTTGTTCAGCTTCTACATATTTATCAATAGCTTGTAAACAACTATTTGTAGTTTCATGATGACCTGAACCAAAACTAAGAGTTGGATCTACTTTAATTATATATTTATCTTTTATATTTTCATATGAATGCCAACTAGGAGTCACATAAAAATTTCCAACTTCTATAGGCTGTACACTATTTTGATACTCTTGTACCCAATCAATATTTTCTTTTTTATTTAAAACCATTTCGCATAGTATTTCAGTCTCAAATGCATTTGAAAGTTCTTTTGCAAATGCTTCTGCAC
>CBETOJ010000218.1:0-3338 GCA_965537725.1 uncultured Campylobacterales bacterium
GAGCTAATAAAATAGAAGCAAATACAAATCGAAAAAGGGTTAAAGAGATAGGGTCTATTATACCTGAGAGTTTTGCAGAAGCGATAAAAGAGCCACCAATTAAAAATGTAGCTAGAAGAACTAACAAGTGAGCTTGTACTGTTTGTGGCATTTATCTTTTCCTTCTTCTTTGTTTATAGAGTAAAGAATAAATTTTACTTCATAAAATTTTATCAATACCACTAATATTATTCAAATTGGCATAATTGTTTTATAAAAAAGTAAAATACTCTTCTCTATCTATCTCTTTAGCTCCAAGACTTGCCAAGTGATCATTATATACTTGACAGTCTATAAGTTTTATGCCATTTGCTTTTGCTTGACTACAAAGATGATAAAAAGCGACTTTTGAAGCATCTCTTACATCACTAAACATACTCTCACCACAAAATATATCGTCGATCAATAATCCATACAATCCACCTACAAGTTTATCATCAAGGTAGGTCTCTATGGAATAAGCATATCCTAGTCGAAACATATTGATATAAGCATAGATAAACTCTTCACTAATCCATGTATCATCTTCATATTTTCTCTTTATCTCTGCACATCTTTTAATCACTTCTTCAAAGTTTTTATTTGTTTTGACTACAAAGCCTTTGTTGTTGATCACACGTTTTAGACTTTTTGAGAGTTTAAACTCATCTGGATAAAGTATCATCCTTTTTTTGGGACTAAACCAATGGATATAATTATACTCATCGATAAACCAAGGGAAAAGTCCATTTTGATAGGCACCTAGTATACGCTGTGGGTGAAAGTCTCCACCAACTGCTACAAGATCATCTCCCATCATATCAAGGCTTGGAAACTCAAAGTTATCATCATCTAAAAGGTATATTTTGTGTTGTGTATCAAGTAATTTCATAAGGTGGTATAGTATCTAAATATTCTAAAATAAAAAAAGGCAGAGTAAAACTCTACCTTTGTGCACACTTTATTGGTTTAAGATTAAACTGGAAGAACTCTAATGTTCTCATCAACTTTTTGTTTTAATGTTGATTCGATCGCATATAGTGTACCAGTTGATCCTGTAGCACATGAAGAACAAGCTCCAAGGTATCTGATATAGATATCATAGTATGGTGTATTTTCTTTGATATCGATGATCTCCATATCTCCACCATCCATAACTAGCATTGGTCTGATATACTCTTCAATAATTGCATCAACTGCTTTGATTCTTTGAACGATTGTCATCTTATCAAATGAGTTTTCACCACTTTGAGTAGTATCTGCTGCAGCTGCAAGTTTTTCACCTTCCATAGTCTCTCTAACTTCTGCTAAGATATCTACAAGATATACATCTTTCGCTTCATGTCCACCTTCTCTTACACATGATTTACAGTAACTTCCAGCTTTTGTGATCTCTACTATTTGCTCAACGTCAGTGATATTGTGCTCTCTAATAGCATCTACGATATCTTTTCTAGTTTTTCTTGCACACTCACACACAATATCTTGGTTTTCAAGTTCACTTCTATCTACCCCTTTATATTGAGCAGCAGCTTCTAAGATAACATCATATGCCATAACAGAACAGTGCATTTTTTGAGGTGGAACTGCAGGCTCATCTGGATTATCTCTTAAAAATGCTTCCACATCTGTATTTGTAATATGGATGGCATCATCAACTTTTTTTCCGATACAAAGCTCAGCCATAGCATCACTTGAAGCGATCGCTGTACCACATCCAAAACTTCTAAACTTACTATCTTTGATAATATCAGTTGCTGGATCAACAAGCCAGTAAAGTCTTACTGCATCACCACATGACTCTGCACCAAAGTCTGCAACGATAAGTTTTGTACCAGTCTTATCTGCATCTTCTTGTGTAAACTCTCCAAGAGCTCTTGGAGCATTCATTCTATCTTGAACTTTTTTACTATATTGTTCCCAAACGTTTCCTGTAACTAAATCATTTCTTGCCATCGATAAATCCTTTTTCTTTTATTCTTTATTCTTTTTTAATTTCTTAGTGATCGTGAAGATGTACACTAAATGCTTTTTGTTTTGCGTAAGTCATAGAAATCTCTCTTAATCTCTCAACTGTCTTTTTCACCTTCTCGATCACATAGTCTATTTGCTCTTCTGTTGTAAACTTACTAAGTGCGAACATAACTGTTGCATTTGCAATCTCAGTTTTTTCACCAAGTGCTTCAACTACAGCTGATCCCTCTAAGTCTTCACTTGAACAGCTTGAGCCAGTTGAGAGGTAGATACCATTTTCATTCATATCCCAGAGCATCGCTTCACCCTCAACACCTCTAAAAGAGATAGCTACAAGGTTTTTAAGTCTTTTTACTCTTGGTACATATGATTTTGTATCAGGTATTTTTAAAAGTTCATCTTCAAGTTTATTTCTAAGTGCTTGAGTAGTATGATCTAAAAACGATAGATTAATATTTGCAAGCTCAACCGCTCTTGCCATCGCTGCTACACCATTATTATATAATGATCCACCTCTTTTTCCACCCATTACGTTTTTAGCACCATGAATAAGAGTTACATATGGAGCGTTTGCTTTTACATACAGTGCTCCTACCCCTTTTGGTCCATGAAACTTGTGCGCTGAAAAAGTAAAATAGTCCACTCCAAGGTCTTGAAGATCAACTTTCATCTTTCCGATCGCTTGTGCTCCATCAGAGTGAAAGTATACATTATGTTTTTTTGCAATTTCAGAGATCGCTTTGATATCTTGAACTGCACCAGTTTCATTTGATGCAATAAGAACTGAGATAAGACATGTTTTATCTGTAATAGCTGCTTCGATCTCACTTACTTTTACAAGACCATTTTCATCAGTTCCTACATATGTAACATCCATCCCCATATCTTTACAAAACTTTAGAGGTGACTTGATACTTGAGTGCTCTGCTACTGTTGAGATGATATGATTTTTTTCACTTCCTTTTAAAAACTCCATTAAAAAAGTTTTTATAACAGCATTATTTCCCTCAGTCGTAGAAGATGTGATAAGGATATCATCTTCATCTGCTGCATTTAATCCTACATATAATTTATCATATGCATCATTTAAAAGAGCTCTTGCTTCTATCCCTTTATTGTAGATAACATTGATGTTACCAAATTTTTTTATGCTGTCCACATACACCTGTTCCACTTTTGGATCCATCTGTGTTGTAGAGTTATTGTCTAAATAAACTTCCATACTTTTCCCTTGCCTCTTTCATTTAAATATAAACTTTCAAGTGCAAATTCTGTACCTCTAGGATATCTTGTTTGCTATTGATTTGTGAAAGTGTATCTAATTAAGATAAATTTAGTCTTATTTG
>CBETOJ010000219.1:0-3337 GCA_965537725.1 uncultured Campylobacterales bacterium
AAAAGGTTAAAAAAGGGTGTAAAAAATAGATAGAGAGCAAGATAAGTGTGCGGTCATTTATCTCATCTTTAAATACTTTTTTAGCTATAAAACCTATAAGGATAAAAATATAGATAGAAGCAACTGCTAATAGGCTTAACAACTTAAAATCCAGTGACTAAAAAGTCAATTGCATAAATAATCTCACTTCTATACTCTTCTAAGCCAGTCACTTTATCACCTAATACACTATTTGGGATAGAAGCTATCTCAGCAGTTGAAAGCATCAACTTTTGCCCATCAATTGTAAACTGTGGATTTAAGTTTTTAATAATATTTGGATCGCGAAATAAAGGGATTACTACTCTTGAATTAAAGTTTTGAAAAATATCATTTTGGATATCTACAAGATACGGAATTTGTTTACTTGTTATTGGGTTAAGGTTTTTATATACATCAAACTGTGCCATTAAAAACACCTATACTCTTCACCAAAAACACCCTCTTCTTCTATTCTTTTATTGTAAGCCTCAATAAACTCTTTATTTTCCTCTTGCCATCTTTTGATTTTTTCAGCTCTTACTTTTTCTTTTAAAGTCTCTTCAAGCGTATGTGAGAGATTGATATTGTACTCTTTTGCTTGTCGTAAAAGATCGGAGTTTACACTAAGATTTGTAGGTTTTTTCTTTGCATTTGTATCGTATAACATTGTCATAGTTTATCCTTTATACGCATATCATATGCACATATTATATATTGTTTCTTATTACTTGTTTCTTAATCTTCAAAACTGTACACTTTGCTTTATGAGAATAAATAGAAAAATCACACAAAACTGGGCCAAAACATACGAATCAAAACCAAAGGATATCCTTTATCTTGAATCAGAAGAGGAGATCATCCACCTTGTAAAGTATTGTAATAAATACCAAACCCCTCTAAAAGTTGTAGGTGGTGGAGATAGCTACAATGATATCTTTTGTCCTGGAGAATATGGCTTTTTAGTGAGTCTTGAAAGGTTTAATAAACTCCTTGATGTAGACAAAGAAAATGCCACAGCTACCTTTGAGGGTGGGATGATGATCCCTGATCTTATAAAACAGCTTAAAAAATACAACCTCACCCTTTCAAATCTAGGAACCAATATCTTTGATGCAGTTGCAGGAGCTTGCTCTACAGGGTATCATGGAAGCGGGATCGAGTATAAGATATTTAGCTCTTTTGTCAAAGAACTTACGATCATCACGCCAACAGGAGAGAAAAAGATCATCAAAAATAGTGATAAGGAGTTTGATATCTACGCAGTAGGTCTTGGAGTCCTTGGGATCATTTCTCAAATCACACTTCAATGTGAGAGGTCATTTAATATGGAAGTGACTGAAAAGGTGATGAACTTAGATGATATCGAAGATAACTTCGATGAACTTCTTAAAGAAAACGATCACTTCAAATTTATCTGGATCCCCCATACCAATAAATTTATGGTATGGCTTGGAAATAGATGTGAAAGAGAAGAGGAAAGCCTATGGAAAAAGTTTATGAACTACTTTGTCACAGGTGTACTTATCAACAATATCTTTCATGAGTTTTTACTCTTTTTTGCATCATTTAAAAGATCACTTGTACCTAAGATCAATAAACTTATGGCAAAGATACTCTTACCAAAACAAACAAGCAAAACAGTATGGAACTCATACTGGGCATTTTTCTTACCCCATCTACTGAAACAAGATGTGGTCGAATACGCTTTTGATATGAAAGATACTTTTAAAGTATTCCGTGAAGTGATAGAAACAATAAAAGAAAAAAACATCTACGTCGATACCCCTATCGAAGTGCGATTTGTAAAAGGTGATAGCTACTGGATGAGTCCTACAGGAGATACAGATTCTTGCTGGATAGGGACAAAGATACATTTTCCATATGGAAGAAAACCAGAGTATCAAAACTACTTTACAGTGATAGATGAGATATTAGCAAAATATGGAGGAAGACCACACTGGGGGAAACAGTTTCGTATCTCAACGCAAGAGTTTAAAAAAGTCTATCCTAAATGGGATCAGTTTTGGGAGTATGTGGATAAGGAAGATCCAAATAAGATCTTGCAGAATGATTTTGTAAAAAGGCTAAGAGGAAGTTGATATATAATTAATAATGTCTATTGTAGTTTTTAATAATTTATCTATATCATTTTTACATATCTCAAAAATCACTTCTGAATCTAGATGAAAATAATGATGGGAAAGTATATCTCTCACACCTTTTACATCTTTCCATGGAATCTCAGGATAATTTATGAGTAACTCATTTTTAGTTATTTTATCAATATTTTTAAACCCCTCTCCAATAGCTACCAATCGCATAGAGATACCATCTAATTTATCAAGTCCTTCATCATCTTTTAAAAAGTCTTCACTGGAATTGATATTTTCAGATCTCCTTTGAATAAGTTCAATGGAAAATCGAATATCTTCAAGAGTTGATAAAAGCATTAACTTTTGTTCATCGCTATACATATATTATATCTTTTTGGATCATTTGTAAAAATAGAGGTTTGATATTTTTATGCTCTCTAATAAGATCTACTTTTTTATTTAGATCATGTTCAATTTGTTCTTTCATAGCTACCATATCAAAAAGAGATGGCTTCATTTTCACAAATATATCTATATCACTATCAGCTGTCGCGGTATCTTTTGCATAACTTCCAAATAAACCTATCTTCTCTACTTGGTATTTTTCTCTAAATTCAGAGTCATGCTCTTTTAAATAATTTAAGATATTTGTTTTATTGAGTTGTTGTGACATAACTACTCTCCTAGAAGCAATATTTTAAAGTATATCATATCAACTTATAAAATTCTGTAAATTGATATTTATACAACTGATTACTAGCTCCTATAATTTTCCATTTGTAGTCCTAAGCCCTACCTCTTTCCAGTCTTGTATACCACCTCTATACCACATAATCTTCTTAGCAGGATATCCAACCTTAAAAGCTCTTTTATCGCTTTTGGAGACTGTCCACACCATGAGCCATTGCAAAACATCATGATCGTTTTTGCTTTAGAGAGATCAAATCCTTTTTTTATCTTTTTGATCCCTAGTTTCTCTAGTGCAGCATAATAAAACTCTGCTAAGTCTTCATCATACTCAAGATCAGTATAAGGGATATTGATAGCTGTGGGGATTGTCATCTGCTTGTACCACCCCTCTTTTCTTGAATCTACCAAAGCATAATTTAAAGGCTCTTTTAAAACCTTATCTTGGATAAATCATGTATTGACTTATGATTGCTTATATGATATCATTTAACTCAACTTTCGGGGCTAAAATCTAACTGATTCTTCACAGTAAT
>CBETOJ010000220.1:0-3307 GCA_965537725.1 uncultured Campylobacterales bacterium
TCATGATCGTAGTTTTAAGAGTGAATATAAAACAGAGGATGCAAAAGTAAATTTTGTATATGAAAATCTAGTAGGAGAAAAATAATGGAAGAGCATTTAGTTGATTGGAGTAGGGCGCAGTTTGCCTTAACTGTTATTTATCACTTTTTATTTGTACCTCTTACTCTTGGTCTTGGATTTATCGTTGCTATTATGGAGACGATCTATGTAAAGACTGGAAGTATTGAATATAAAAAGATGACAAAATTTTGGATGACCTTGTTTGCTATTAACTTTGCAATTGGAGTAGCGACTGGTCTTATTATGGAGTTTGAGTTTGGAACTAACTGGGCAAACTATTCTTGGTTTGTAGGAGATATCTTTGGAGCACCACTTGCCGTTGAGGGGATCTTGGCCTTTTTTATGGAGTCAACTTTCTTTGCGGTGATGTTTTTTGGGTGGAATAAAGTAGGAAAAGGGTTTCATTTACTCTCAACTTGGCTTGTAGCCATTGGATCAAATCTAAGTGCGCTTTGGATACTTGTAGCAAATGGTTGGATGCAGTATCCTGTAGGGATGGAGTTTAATCCTGATACAGTAAGAAATGAGATGATGAACTTTTGGGATGTATTATTCTCTCCTGTGGCAATTGCTAAGTTTCTACATACAATTGGGAGTGGATATGTGATCGCTTCTTTATTTGTAGTAGGGATAAGTGCATGGTATCTTTTAAAAGGAAGAGATGTATTTTTTGCAAAACGATCGATGATCATAGGGGCTACTTTTGGGCTTATTACTTCACTTTTTCTTACTTTAAGTGGAGATGAGTCAGCTCATCAAGTTGCTCAAAAACAGCCTGTAAAATTAGCTGCTATGGAAGGACTCTATGAAGGAAAAGCTCCAGCAGGTATCGTAGCACTTGGAGTTTTAAATGGTGATAAGACTCTTACAAATGATGAAGAGACATACCATTTTGAATTTGAGATCCCTTATGCACTTTCACTTTTAGGATACCATAGTTCAGATGCGTATGTACCAGGATTAAAAGATCTTGTGTATGGAAATACGGAGCGAGGGATTATCAGTGTTGAAGAGAAAATGTCACAAGGGAAACTTGCAGTTCAAGCTTTAGAAGAGTATAAAAAAGCCAAAGAGGCTAATGATATGATAAAAGCAATGGAAGCTAAAAAAATCTTAGATGAAAATATGCACTATTTTGGATATGGGCATATTAAAAATCCTGAAGATGTAGTTCCACCAGTTGCGATCACTTTTTATGCTTTCCATGTGATGGTATTACTAGGTGGTTGGTTTATTTTCTTATTTGCCATTGTTCTTTATTTGGCTACAAAAAAAGATATTAGTGATTATAGAGCGTTACTTAAAGCTGCTCTTTGGTCGATTCCACTTGGCTATATCGCAGCTGAGGCAGGGTGGATCGTAGCTGAAGTTGGACGGCAACCTTGGGCGATACAAGATCTTATGCCTGTTGGAATTGCAGCTACTAAAATTGCAACTACCAATGTACAGATCAGCTTTTGGATGTTTGCATTTTTGTTTACGCTTTTATTAATTGCTGAGATTAAAATTATGACCAAGCAGATAAAAATTGGTCCAAATGGAGGGCACTAAGATGGGATTTGGTAGTTTAGAACTTTTAACATTACAGCAATATTGGTGGATCATTATCGCACTTTTAGGAGGGCTGTTTGTGTTTATCATGTTTGTTCAAGGGGGACAAACTTTGATAGATCAGTTAAGTAAGACTGAAACTGAAAAAACGATGCTTATCAATTCTATTGGAAGAAAATGGGAGCTTGGGTTTACCACACTTGTGCTTTTTGGAGGAGCTTTATTTGCAGCCTTTCCACTTTTTTATGCCACAAGTTTTGGAGGAGCCTATTGGGTATGGTTGGCGATCCTTTTTTGTTTTATTATCCAAGCGGTGAGTTATGAGTATAGAACAAAACCTGATAACTTTTTAGGACAAAAAGTTTATGAGAGCTTTTTAAAAGTAAATGGAACTTTAGGGGTATTTTTACTTGGAGTTGCTATTAGTACATTTTTTAGTGGGAGTGAGTTTATCCTTGATTCTAATAACTTTGTAGATTGGCAAAATGAATTAAGAGGTTTAGAAGCTTTATTAAACCCATACAACTATCTTCTTGGATTTGCTTTAGTATTTTTAGCAAGAATCAGTGGAGCTTTATATTTTATAAGCTCAATCAATTATCAGCCAATTCGAGATAAAGCGATCGAATCGATAAAATATAATATGATGTTTTTTTTATTTTTCTTTTTAGGCTTTATGGCTTGGATTCTTTTAAAAGATGGATATGCTGTAGATGCAAACGGAATAGTGACTTTACAAGCGAATAAATACTTGATCAACTTTTTGGAGATGCCAAGTGTTTTAGTGATGTTTCTTTTAGGGGTTGTAATGGTAATTGGAGCAGTATTTACTGCAATTGTATATAAAAAGACTTGTTGTATCAAAACAGGTGGAGTAGGGATCGTATTAACAGTTATGGCAATCCTTTTAAATGTAGGGTTTAATGGTACTGCTTATTATCCTTCAACTATTGATCTACAAAGCTCTTTAACTATTATGAATAGCTCAGGAAGCCAGTATACTTTGATGGCGATGAGTTATGCTTCATTGATGGTTCCATTTGTACTGGCTTATATTGCATATGCTTGGTACTCTATGGATAAAGTAAAGATCACAAAAGAAGAGATCGAAGCACCTGATGCACATAATTACTAGGAGAAGATGATGGAATATTTAGCTGAGATATTATGGCTTTGTTTATGGCCTGCAGTGATATATTTAGGATGGAAGTTGAGTGTAAAAAATGCAGTAAAGTTTGAGGAGAAGATCAAATGATAGCAATACCAGTAAAAACAAATAAAGAAAATCCAGTAGTAAGTACCCTTTTTGGAAAAGCAAAATGGTTTGCTTATGTGGATGGTGATACAATTACTATAGAAGCAAATGAGACTGAAAGTGGAAGAGTTGTGGTAGAACAAATGGCACAACGTGGAGTTGAACAGTTGGTTTTTCATCATATGGGTGGAAATCCTTATATGCTTTTACAGCGTGCTGGGATAGAGTGTTTTCATGATGGAGGTGAGCGAATCTTTTTAGATGAGGTTTTACAAAAGCTTCAAAAAGGGGAACTTACCAAAGTGGAACCTATAAATATGAATGAGTTTATAGAACAAGGTAATATGCACAAAAGTGGAAAGGATCATAAACACGGTGAGCACCACCACCATTAAAGGAAAAGGTATATGAAAAAATATATTTATATTATTGTAGCTGTAC
>CBETOJ010000221.1:0-3290 GCA_965537725.1 uncultured Campylobacterales bacterium
TACCCAAATCTTTTGAATAAACTACTTTTTTAATCATTGTTATATTAGCTGTTGTTACAGATTGCCAAAAATTTTTACAATCTGTTAATGAATCAAATTCAGCTCTAACTGTATCTGATCGACCTTGATTCAATGTTACATCATAAAAAGCCATTATTACACCTTTGAAAGACCATTATTTGTTAATAGATCTAAATGAGTTTGAGAGAGATTAACTAATTTACCCTCTGAGTCTATAGCATACTCTTTAAAGCTATTTAGTTCAGCTACAAAAGAAGATGAAAAGTTAAAAGGTTGTTTTACATATTCTTTTGGAACGCATGATAGGAAAAGGTTTTTATCTATAGCTGTATTTTGCCATGTACCAGTTTTCATTTTGTAGTGATAAGCTTCAAGTTTTTTTTGATCTCTTGAAAATTTTGTTTTATTGTTAAGCCCTAAAGCTTGTACCATGTTTTCATGTTTTTTTGAACTCATCATGGTTTGGGTTTGTCTTTCTGTTGCCATAAGTGAAGTAACGTTGTTTGCTGTGTCGTTTGCCATTCCAGCCATTTTTAAACGTTCTTCTTGACTTCCTAGAGCTATATCACTTAAAACTTTTAAAGGTTTAAAAAGAAAACCACCTTTTTTCCCTAATGTACTAAAAAGATTTGAAGCTTTATTTTTTACTTTTTTAACTGCTGATGTTCCTTTTATATAACCATAAATAAGACCACTAACCACAACTAGTCTTCCTATTGCATACTCTGTTACTGTAATAATTACAGCGTTCATAATTGAAAACTTTAAAGTTTGTTTAGCACCCTCTAAAGCTTCAGCGAATGCGTCATCATCATTAATCTTTGTTTCATCAAAGCCATTAAAAACGTATTCACTATATTTATACACTATTCCGCTTGTAAGTTCATCAATATAATCTTCACTTGTATTTGTTGCTATACTTCCTACACTATAAGCACCCATTATGCACCTCCATTATCTATTTTTGTTACATCTATTTTGTCAATAAACTCTTTTAAAACCATTGACATGATATCATCAGGATTATTTACTGTTTCGTCTGATAATTCATTAAATCCATCTAGTAAGTTTTCGTAATCAACTTGGTTTTCTTTTGCTTTGTCTTTTCCTATCTCTTGATCTTTTCTTGCTTTTGCTTCACGTGGGATGATTGGTTGGTTATCTGAATCTAAAAGATTTTCTGAACCATTCTTTTCAAAATCCATTCTTTCAATTTCTCTGATATTTTTTGTTGATTGAATTTCATTATGACTATTTTGAAGTTTTAGACCAGTATGACTAATTTTGTTTCCACTTGCTAACTGAGATACAACAGAGCCTAAAGCTCCTCTTATGCTCCCACTAATATTATCGCTTGATAGAATAGACCTATCTAAAGCTTTAGATACATTATTCATAGCTTCAGTTAATTCCCCAATTGCTTTTGTAGTATTATTACTAGAGCTTTTGATTACATCAAGAAGATTATTTCCACTTGCTGTTTTATTTGTTGGTTCTACTGGAGAAGTTCCACTGTAACCACCTATATAAGAATCATTGAATGTGAAATCAGATATAGATCCATTTTGATTATAACTTCCATAGATAAAGTCATCTGTTTCAATTGTTTCTTTATCATCATCATACGTTCCGCCTATGACCATATTTGGAGCATAATCGACGTCACCTAAATCAACCCAGATTTGCTCTCCTCCACTTATTTGCCATTCACCAGCCATGGAAACTCCTTTTTAATTTGGCATTCCAAGCATTGTATTTATTGCTTGAATGTATTCTTTTATTTTTACTAAATCTGCTGTGTCATTCCCTGCATTATTCATTATTTGCTCTAAATATGATTTTAATAAAACTAAATCAGCTGTATTTTTACCTTGCTCATTTAATATATAATTGGTGTTCGACTTAATTTGTACAATATCTGAGATAGAATCACCTTGAACATTTGCTATTCCAACAACTAGATTTGTAATACCATTTTCAAAATCTGATAAAAATGTTTTTATTTGTTCCAAATCATCTGAATTATTTTGAGGAATATTTAAATTACTTACAGAATTTTTAATCGTTATTATATCTGTTGTATTATTACCTTGAACATTTGCTATTGATAAAACAGTTTGAAAAATACTATCTTGATTATTTGACAAAGTTGTCATTTGTTGTTGTAAGCTTACAATAGAATTTCCGAATGTTTCTAAAGCGTTTTTTATTTCTATTATATCTTCATTATTTGTTGTTCCAGTTTGTAAATTGTTAAGTGTAGAATTCATTGAAGATACAGTACTAGAAATACTTTGGACAGTTGAATATGTACTATTTAGTGTTTGTTCACAACTCATTTTTTTTACTCCTCTACTAATATATATTCTTCAGGATAACAGCATGCAGTAATACAACAAATAGTCGGTGTTCTTGTATCGACTGGTTGTGTTTCCTCACAGTTTGTTTCACTTGCTATCTCTTCACAGGTTGTCATAAAATTACTTTTTAATACATCTCCGAATTGATCTATTAAAAAGGTTTTTATTTGATCGCATGGGATACAGTTTGCTATCATTTCTTCACCTAGTGCTCCAACATAGTGAGAAAATGTTGTGTTCCAGTCGTCCATATCAGCTAGGTTGATTTCATATTCTGTTATGTATCCACCAGCATATTTTTCTAAACAATTATTGTAACAGATATTTGAGCTACATAAATTTGCACAAGCTTCCGAATGATTATTTATTTCTCTTACTAAATAATTGTGTCTATCTAGCATTTCGTTCATGGCTTGTTGAAAGTGTTGTTTTTGAGCGTTTATCTCTGATTGTGTTTGTGTAGTTGGTTCATAATCAGGGAAATTAATTTGACCACCATTAATAGCCATTCCATTTCCTGTAGCTTCTACATCATATATACCAGGATAATCTTTATGTTGAAATTGCATTTGAGAACCACTATAACAAGCGGAGCCAAAACAGCTCCTACCAGTGGTTACTGTAATAAAACCACCTGCTTGATAAGTATTACCATCTGCTCCTACAAATGTATCAATAGTCATTAATTACTCCTACTTGCAATAAGTAAAGCTATTTCATTAACTAAATCTTCATCTAAGTCATTAGATTTTGATTTTGACATAGCTGAAACAACATTAACGACTGATTCATTAGAAATTGATTCGTTTTCACTTGCTACGATTGTGTCAATAGTTTTAATAACAGCTCCTGCAACTGGATTAATCATAGTAACTACATTTCCAACTGCATTGAAATCAATTTTTTCTA
>CBETOJ010000222.1:0-3289 GCA_965537725.1 uncultured Campylobacterales bacterium
AGAATTAGTATGAAAAAAATCGTATTAGGTACATTACTTTGTAGTGCTGCTGCATTTGCTGCAGTAAGTTTAGGAGCATGTAAAGGTTGTCACGGAGCTAGCTGGGAAAAAGCTGCTTTAGGAAAGTCTAAAATAGTTAAAGATATGTCTGAAGCTGATATTGCTACTGCACTTGTAGGATACAAGGCTGGTACTTATGGTGGACCTATGAAAGGTGTTATGAAAGGTCAAGTTGCTAGATATTCTGAAGCTGATCTTAAAGCAGCTGTTGCTGATATCAAAGCTGGTAAATAATCTTTCTAGCAACTAAAAAAGGGGAAGATGTTTAATCATCTTCCCCTTTTTTTATTCTCTATCTTTTTTATCCTACTCTTTTTGTTCTTCATTTCTTTGAGACTTACTCTCTTTCATCTTTTTTACTTTTTCATCTTTTTTAATGGCATCTTGAAGATCTTCTGTACTATCAAATAATAGTCCGTCCATCATCTTCTTCCCATCATCAAACTGTCCACCCTTAACAGCCCAAATAAAGATCCCTAAAAGGGTAAAACTTACAATAATCCCTATAACTAACTCTAACCATAAAATACTATTATCCATCTATTTTTCCTTGTTTTATCCGTGCACTATTTCCAACTACTAGTAGGGAGCTTAAACTCATAGATAAAGCTGCTACTAAAGGTATCACATATCCAGCAATTGCAATTGGGATAGTGATCACATTATAAACCAAAGATATAGCTAAATTTTGTTTGATAAATCCAAAAGTTCTTTTTGATATATAAAAAGCTTTTTTTAACCCTGCGATCTTATCATTTAAAACTACCATATCACTTACGCTCAAGGCAATATCTGCTCCATTTCCCATAGCAATAGCAATATCTGCTCTTGAAAGAGCTAAGGAATCATTGATCCCATCACCTACCATCACTACACTATTCCCTTTTTCTCTTAAAGATCTAATAAACTCAGCTTTATCAATAGGTGTCATTTTAGATCTATATGAATCTATCCCCGTCTCCATTGCTACTTTCTCAACGACCTTTTCATTGTCACCACTGCACATGATCACCTTAATATTTTGTTTTTTGAGATACTCTATGGTTTCTTTTGCACCCTCTTTAACACTATCTTCTAATTCAATTGATATTATCTGCTTATCATCAATACTGAAGATATAGCTTGTGGTTTGACTATTCTCATCCCCACGTCCCCCAAAAAGAGTCTTGCCTTCATATTGTGCCTTTAGTCCAACAGCTGGGATCTGTTCAATATTTTGAAGCTCTACTCTTTCTAAAGTATCATACTTTTCTTCAAGATAGTTTTTTACTGCTTTACTTACGGGATGGATTGAGCTTTCACTTAGAGTATATAAAAGATTCATTATATTTTTATCATCAAGCTTTCCATCTATTTGAGTCACTTTTAGTTTTCCTGTTGTAATAGTTCCTGTTTTATCAAAAACTACGGTATCTGCTTTTGCAAATGTCTCAATAAACTTTGCTTCTTTAAAAAGTATCCCTTCTCTTGCTAACCAACTGATTCCCACTAAACTAGCAATTGGTGTTGCTAAAGCAAGAGCACAAGGACAAGCTATGACAATCACTGATATTGCAATGATTAGTGCTGTTTCAAACATTCCTGAATAAAAATACCATCCTACAAATGTAATAAAAGCAATAGTTAAAATTGAAACAGAAAAATAACGGGAGAGCTCATTGGTAGTCTCTTGAATCTTTGGACGCGAATTTAAAGAATCCTCTAAAAGTTCCACAATACTATTAAGTGTAGAATCAGCATAGGTCTTAGTAGCTTCATAACGGATCACCTCTCCAACATTGATACATCCACTATAGATATCATCACCCTCTTTTTTAGGAATTGGTAAAGACTCACCTGTGATACTACTCTCATCAAAACTTGTTTCATAAGATAATATCTTTCCATCAACAGTTGCTTTCTCACCATGTCTTACTTCAATAACATCACCAATCTCAATCTTTTCTAAAGGAACAACTACTTTATCACCATCTTTTATAATGGTAGCTTCAAGTGGAATCTGTGCTTTTATGGTATCCATTGTATCCATAGCACCTTTTTTACCGATCACTTCTAGATACTTTCCTACCAATACAAAAGTAATAATCATCGCAACACTATCAAAATAACTATGCCCTGCTCCACCAAAAAGTACATAAAGAGAATATATATAGGTTAAAGTAGCTCCTGCACTTACAAGGAGATCCATATTGACTATTTTGTTTTTAAGTCCATAATATGCTCCTTTAAAAAAGACCCACCCACTATAAAATAAAACAGGAGTTGAAAAAATAAATTCTGCCATATGAACAATTCGAAGCATCTCCTCATCCATTCCAGTAAAAAAGCCTGTGTATTTAGCAACACCTATCATCATAATATTCATAGATGCAAAGATAGCTATAGACATTCTTAAAAAATATTCACGATTCTCTTTAGTTGCTTTTTTCTCCACTTCTGTTCGCTCATAAGGATAGGCATTGTATCCTATACTTCGAATTTTATCGATGATCATGGACAGTTTTATAGTATCTTCATCCCAAATGATTTTTGCTTTATTATTAGTAAAGTTGATACTTGCTTCTAAGATACCATCAGTTTTATCAAGTACTTTTTCATTGAGCCAGATACACGCAGCACAATGTATCCCCTCAATGATCAGATCAACACTACTAAAGCCATCTTTTGTGGTTTTGATATATTTTTGTCGAAAACTCTCCATATCAAAATTACTACTATCTTCGCCAATAGCTAGAGGTTGTGCTAAAGTTTTTTTACCAACCTTCTCATAAAAGCTTCCAAAGCCATCATCTTTTAAAAGATGATACACTCCTTGACAACCATTACAACAGAAGTATAAACTCTCTTCATTTGAATCTTTCTCTTCAATCATCACCGATTTATCAAACTCTAAATGGCAATGATCACACTTTATTAATTCTGACATTCAAATATTCCAAGTTTTCTATTTTTTACAAGTTGTGTATGCGCTTTTACCATTCCATGCATTGAGATAAAGATACCTTTGTTTTCTCTTTCTAAAAGATATCCATATGCTATCATAAGATTTGATACTGCTTCAACGCTTTCTATACTATAAGGTTTCATAGCTCCTGTAAATATGATTGTTTTATCATTTAACTCATCTGCAATATATTGTGCACTTATATCCATAGTATCTGTACCATGTACTATGATTACTTTTTTATAAGAGGTATTTAATAGATAGTTTTTAAGCTCTTGTCTATCT
>CBETOJ010000223.1:0-3281 GCA_965537725.1 uncultured Campylobacterales bacterium
TCAAAAATATTTTTTGGTATTTTCTTTTTTGTTTTTGGGAGATAAACATATTCATCATATTCACTTGAATTTTTTCCCTGATACTCCTCTTCTAAAAATGAAGCAACTAGTTTTCTTATATATTCGTATCTATTTTTTACAGTGATATAATTAAGATCTAACTGTTTAGAGGACTCTCTTGCACTAAGATCATTACAAAAACACTCTATAATATCTTGATCTCTTTTGATCTTTGTTGGACTAAATTTTCTAAAACATTTAGAGCATTTTCTCTGAGTTGTTTTTAATAAATAGGTTCTACTATGATTACAATATGGACACATCATACAAGAATTTTATCTTTTTAGTGCTAAAAATATACAAGAAGTAAAAAAATTTATATCAATGTAAGAAGATGTTCTTATAATTTCTCCACATTCATTCACTAAAAATAAAACACAAGGATTCTGTCATATGAAAAAAGTATCTCCTTTCATTCTAGGTTTATCTCTTGCTGCTAATGCCCACTTTCTTACTTTTTTACCAAGTACAGATAATGTAGAGAATAAAAAAGAGTCAAAAATAGATTTTGACATCTCTTTTATCCATCCTTTTGAACAAACTGGTATGACAATGGAAAAACCTGTTCTTTATATGAATAGTAAAAAAAACTCATTACCTTTAAGTGAAACAAAAAAATTTGATCATAAAGCTTGGAAAAGCTCTTATAGTATTAAAGCACCTGGGGTTTACAAGTTTTTTGTAGAACCGCAACCATATTTTGAACCAGCTGAGGGAAAATTCATCTCTCATGTTCCAAAGATTATCATCAGTTCATTTGGACTTGAAAATGGTTGGGATGAACCTATTGGATTAAAATATGAGATGATTCCTCTCACAAAACCTTTTGGAGTATATGCAGGAAACTCCTTTAGTGCAAAAGTGCTTCATGATGGAAAACCAGCAGCCAATGTAGAGGTTGAAGTGGAACTTTATAATGAATATGGTCTTAAAGCTCCAAGTGATGCCCATATCACACAAGTGGTAAAAACTGATGACAATGGTATATTTACTTTTACTATGAACCATAAAGGTTGGTGGGGATTTGTTGCACTTATTGAAGAGGGTGAGCTAAAACACGATGGAAAAAACTACCCAATCGAAAATGGTGCCCTAATGTGGATCAAAGCGTACTAGTATGCATATAGCAGATGGTGTATTAACCTTAGAGGCTACAGTTGTAGTCTCTACTCTCTCTTTAATCGCTTTAATTAAAGCTGTGCGTGATCTTAAAAATGAAGATATCTCCTTAACCTCTGTAGCGAGCGCTATGTTTTTTATCGCTTCATTTATCCATATACCATTTGGTGTAACCCAGATACATCTTATTCTGCTGGGTGTGATTGGGATTTTGATATCATGGAGTGCTTTTATTGCTATATTTGTTGCTCTTTTATTACAAGCCCTACTTTTAGGATATGGAGGAGTTGTAAGTATTGGGGTCAATCTATTTATCATGGCAGCACCAGCAGTAATAATCCACTATATATACCACACAACTCTTATGCAAAAACTAAATGATAAGATACGTTTTTTTCTTGTAGGGTTTTTAGGAACATTTTTTGCTACACTTTTTTTAACAATGATCTTGTATTTTTCAAAAGAGGAATATAATTATGCTGCATTTACAGTATTTTCGGTTAATATTATCACCATGATTATAGAAGGGATTGTAAGTATGTTTTTACTGCTTTTTATTAAAAAAGTTTATCCTAAAATATTAAAGGTCTAATATGAAATATCTTTTTTTATTCTTAGTTTTTCTAAACATCTCATATGCCCATAAAGTAAATCTTTTTATCGTGGAAGAGAATGGGACTTTAGATATCTACTCTTATTTTGCCAATGGTGCACCATGTAAGAACTGTGGACTTCTTATTAAAGATGGTGATCAAATTATTTTAAACGATCATTTAAATAAACAAGGAAAATATCAATATAAACCAACAACTAAAAATATTGAAGTCATCATAGATGCAAGTAGTGGACATATAGCACAAGAGAAAGTAACTGTAGAAAATATCAAACACGAAGATATAAAAACCCACAAAGAGAAAGAGCAAAATAAAGAGTATCTTAGTATTCTTCTTGGACTTATTTTGATCTTTGCAGGTTTTTTTGCGCTCAAAAAAATAAAAAAATGAATACAAAAGAATCTTTAAAACTTATCAACTCTTTTTTATACTCTTTTATAGTGGCTTTTTCGCCACTACATTTTTTATTTTTACTCCCTTTATTTATTGTACTATTTTGTGAAAAAGAGTTTTTAGCAGATATCTTTAAAAAGCTATTACTGTTGAATTTTTTTATTATAGTATTAATTGTATTTGTCTCTTTACATGATACAAATCAAGCTATTGAGCTACTAATAAGAACCAATATGATACTTCTTTTTAATATCACCCTTTTTCATAGATCAAAGGGATACGATATCATTAGAGGATTAGATGCCCTGAACTTTCCATCAAAGATCGTGAGTGTCTCTTATTTTACCCTTTCTCTTATAAGCTACCTAAGCAAAGACTTTAAAGAGACAAAAAATAGTTTAAAAACAAGAGGATTTCGTAGTAATACTTCCATGTTTACATATCAAACTTATGGTAATATCTTTGCCATGATATTTATAAAAGCCCTCAAAAAATCAGAAGATATGAAACTGAGTATGAATGCCCGTGGATTTGAAGATAAAATCTTCTTTTTAAGCTCACAAAAAGTAGATATTTTTGAGAAAACTCTTTTTGCTACGATCATACTTATTTCAATAAAGGTAGGTTATGAGCTGTTCAATTAACTTAAGGAAAATCTCCTATAGCAATGAGAAAGAGACTCTTTTAAAAGAGATCGAGCTTAATCTTGGACATGAAGAAAAAATAGCAATCATTGGTGCCAATGGAAGTGGAAAAAGTACTTTACTCAAAATCATCGCAGGACTTACACCTCCAAGTGATGGGTATCTTGAAATATTTCACAATAAAATAACTTCACTCAAAGAGTTTAAAAAATATAGAAACGATATAGCATACCTTCCACAAGATGTAAGCAACCACTTTTTATGCCCAACTGTTATAGAAGATGTGATATTTTCACTTCGAGCAAGAGGTGAAAGTAAAAAGAAAGCTTTAAAAAAAGGGGAAAAGATATTAAATGATCTCCATATCGCTCACCTAAAAGAGAGAATCATCTTTGATCTAAGTGGTGGGGAGCAAAAGATCGTTGCTCTTGCAGGTCTTTTGATATTGGAG
>CBETOJ010000224.1:0-3275 GCA_965537725.1 uncultured Campylobacterales bacterium
GGTTTATTTATGGATAGTTTTTATATTTATTGGAGTAGTTTGTTAGGTGCTTACAGCTTTATCATAGATCACTTTAGAAAAGAGAGTATCATCTATAGCATCACTTGGTTCTAGATTATTTAAAATAGAGTGATCTACAAATGTAGCTAGTGTATTGACCCCAATCACATTTCCGCTAGTCCCTATCACTACTAGCATCTCACAATCCTGTACTTCCTCATTAAACCTCTCATACAAAGGAGCCTTCTCACCAAAAAACACAATATTTGGACGAAGCTTTTCTCCACACTTAGGACAGATCCCATTATGAAAACTTTTCTGCTTTTCATATCCTATCTCGTATATAGATTCACATTCAAAGTTTCTACACCGAAGCTCAGGTAAAAATCCATGAAGATGTACTATCTCATCTTTTTCCAAGCCAGCTTTTTCAAAAAGATCATCTACATTTTGAGTCAAGATAACTATATCATTTGGATACTGTTTTTTAAGCCTTGCAATAGTTTTATGGGCATGGTTTGACTCTTTATCTTCTATATCTAAGCGCCTTTTATCATAAAACTCTATGGTTATAGCCTCATTTTTCTCTAAACTATCATAGTTACAGATCACACTTACATCATACTGATCCCATAATCCACCACTATCTCTAAATGTACTTATTCCAGACTCAGCACTGATTCCAGCTCCACTTAATATGATCACTTTTGCCATTTTACATCTCTTTTTTATAATTTTCAAAAAACCAATAAAAAGCAAACATCAGCCCAGGTGTTTTTGCTTTGGTTTCATCATAGATAAACTCTTTGGCTTTATCTAACGGTAAATAGATCAGTTCTATCTCTTCATCATTGATCCCACCACCTTCATGGATCTTGTTTTTCTCTCCTATCGTAGCAAAATAAAGGTACTGTTTGGTTCCACTGATCCCTACATTGGTAAAAAAGGAGTTGATTTTATGGATATCTTGTAGCTTCACTTCATATCCGCACTCCTCTTCTATCTCCTCTTTTACTACTTGTTCAAGTGAGCACTCTTTATCTATGATCCCTGCACAGAGTTCATAGGTGTATGGGTGCTCTTTATGTTTTATATATACAGGTGGTCGAAACTGTTGGACTAGGAGAAAGGCTTCTTTTTCTTGGTGGTATAAAAGTACTGCTACACTGTCGTGGGACTTGACTGCTTCCCATGTTTTATCGCTGCCATTTTGGGTATAATGGATCGTGATAGGGTTGACATATTTTGTATTTGAGAGGGGTTTTATTTGAAAATTTGTTACTTCTAGTGAGGCCATTATTTATCCTGATTTTTATAATATTTATAGTATAATATTGAATAATTTTTAACAATACACTTAAAGGTTTTTATTGTCACTTCTTAGCAAACTGCAAAATCTTCCAAGTAATCCAGGGGTTTATCAATATTTTGACCAAAATGGAAAGCTTCTATACATTGGAAAAGCAAAGGTTTTAAAAAATAGGGTCAAAAGCTACTTTCGTTTTACTCCAGAACTTCAGCCCTCTTCCCAAGTTGGTCCTAGAATCTATAAGATGCTTTGTGAGGTGGCTGATCTACATTATATCGTAGTAGATAGTGAGAATGATGCACTTATCTTAGAAAATTCGCTTATTAAACAGCTAAAGCCTAAATACAATATCTTACTAAGAGATGATAAAACCTATCCATATATCTATGTGGATACCAGTGAAGATTTTCCAAGGCTTGATATCACAAGAAAGATCTTAAAAAAGAAGTCTATCAAATACTTTGGACCTTTTAGTAGTGGGGCTAGAGCAATTTTAGATAGTATTTATGAGATTTTTCCTCTTGTACAAAAAAAGTCTTGTGCCAAAGGAAATAAGGCTTGTATCTTTTATGAAATTAAAAAATGCCTTGCTCCATGTGAGGGAAAAGTCACAAAAGAGAAGTATCATACTCTTTTGGAAGAAGCGGTTTTATATATTAATAATAAAGAGAAGATCATAGAACTTCTTCATGAAAAGATACTCCAGTATTCAGAACAGCTTCGTTTTGAAGAAGCAATGCAGCTTCGTGATAGAATCCAGTCCATTGAGAAATCTCAATTAAAATCAACTATAGACTTTGCAAACGATGAAAACTTTGATCTTTTTGGAGCTTTAATAGATGAAACAAAAGGTGTGGTGATCAAGATGTTTGTGCGTGGAGGAAAGATCGTATCTACGGTACATAACTATCTTAATACCACAGAGATTACCTCTTATGATGAGATATATAATATGGCTATAGTAAACTACTATAATAATGAACTTCCACAAATCCCAAAAAATATTTATATCGCTGATGAGATAGAAAATATAGATGAACTACAAGAGTTTTTAAAAGAGAAATATAAAAAGAATATCTCTATTACCCTACCACAAAGAGGACTAAAAAAACAGCTTATCGGTACGGCAAAAGCAAACTGTACGGAACTACTTAAACTTGATAAAAATACTACAAACTATACTCTATTTCACTCCATTAAAGAGCTATTTCACTTAGACAAAATAGCTACACGATATGAATGCTTTGATAACTCACAAATGATGGGACAAGCAAAGGTTGGATCTATGGTAACCTTTGATGGAAACCAATTTATCAAAGATGATTATAGATTATACAATTTAGAAGCTAATGATGAGTATGCTCAGATGCGTGAGATGCTTAGCAGGAGGGTTGAGCGATTTGAAGAAAATCCACCTCCTGATATGTGGATCATCGATGGTGGAAAGGCTTTACTCGATCTCGCGTCCAACATCTTAGAGAGTGTAGGAGTCGATATAGATGTGGTAGCGATCTCAAAAGAAAAAGTTGATGCAAAAGCTTACAGGGCAAAAGGAAAGGCTAAAGATATCCTTTATTTTAAAGATGAGAAGCTTAGACTTGAAACAAGTGATAAAAGACTGCACTTTTTCCAAAAGCTTCGAGATGAAGCTCATCGAACTGCCATAGGTTTTCATAAGAAACAAAAACGACGTGAAGATAAACAAATCTCTCTTTTACAGGTTCAAGGAATCGGTGAAGCAAAGATCAAAAAACTATTAGACTTTTTTGGGACTTTTAAAAATATTTCTACTGCATCTGAAGATCAAATATCTGAAGTTTTAAATAAAACTGATGCAAAAAAGTTAGTTGAACACCTTAGTAAAAGGGATTAGTGAATAGTAGCTCAATTTTGACTTATTCACATTTAATTCACATCAAATTTTAACCTTAATTTTTTATGAAAAACTGGTTAAATTTTCTTTAAA
>CBETOJ010000225.1:0-3269 GCA_965537725.1 uncultured Campylobacterales bacterium
ATTAAAATAGTATACTACAGCCACTTATAATAGGGAGCTCTTATGAAAAAAACATTAAGTTTATTATTAATGCTATTGAATCTTACAATATTATATGCCGATGATATATATGAACCAAATGATACCTTATCTACAGCACAGACTATAAAGGGGGGGTCTTATTCTTTAAATGCAGAAGATGAAGATTGGTTTAGATTAGAATTAGCTAGCGGTGATATTACAATTACTATGACACCTTCAAGTTATGTGGATCTCAATATGGTGTTATATAACTCTTCAAATCAAATCGTTGCAGCTAACTTTTCTAGTTTAACAGAAACTATAACATATGAAGTTGTAACATCGGGAGATTATTATCTAAAGATCTATCCCACAGGGAGTAATACCACTAATTATACACTAGATATTGAGATAGATTCTTTATGTATTTGGAGAAAAGAGTTAGACTTTGGACCTATTAGAGATGTATCAGTTGCTCTGTTTGATATTGACAAAGATGGGAAAGATGAGATTTTTGTGGGGACAAGTAAAGCTTTAGATTCTGAATTGAATGAAATAAGACCTGCAGCTCTTATATGTCTAGAAGATGATGGGACAGTTAAATGGACAAAAAGTTTTGAAGCAGTATCTTTCCCTGATCCTCAAACAGGAAAAACATATAACACAACTTCAGTGAGTACTACACCATATTTTGCTGATATAGATAATGATGGTGAAATAGATATCTTAATAGGAGTGGGTGCAGATATATTTGGAGAAGCTGGTGCTGATGTTGTAGGTCAGCCAGGAGATAAAGGGGGAGTATATGCTTTAAACTCTGATGGAAGTATCAAATGGTTCCATCAGAGTTTAGATACGATCGGCGGAAGTACAAATACGGGAGATTCAAGACCCGATGGAGTGTTTGGTACTCCTGTAGTTTTTGATATTGATAAAGATGGAACAAAAGAGGTTATCTATAATAGTTGGGATCAATATGTATGGATCTTAAATGGTGAAGATGGAAGTGTACAATCAAATGTACATCTTTTAGATACCATATGGTCAACACCAAAAGTAGCAGATATTAACAAAGATGGAAATTTTGAGATCTTAGTTACTGCTGATATTACTGAAAATAGTGATGCTGGGACTCAAACAGGTGGTATTTTTCATGTATTATCTTCAGATCTTTCTCAAAATGTTGTAGGTTTTGATCAGTTTATTGGAAATTCAGCATATCGTACTCTAAAAGGTAAATATGAAGATCAGGCTTTATGGAGCAGTCCTATTACTGCTGATATAGATGGAGATGGATATGTTGAGATTTTATATGGTACTGGAAATTATTTTCATGATGATAGAGGACAGTATATTCGAGTATGGGAACATGATGGAACAAATAAGTTTCAGCTAGCAACTGTTGGAAGAACATTTAGCACACCACTTGTAGCAGATATAGATAATGATGGAGATATGGAAATATTAGCTACAACACTAGAAGGGTATCTCTTTTGTTGGGATCATACTGGAACACAAGTATTTGCAACACAAACCTTGTCATATAAAGCAACAACTGGTAATCCAATTTTTAGCTCACCCGTAGCTGTTGATTTAGATAATGATGGGTATTTAGAGATATTATATGCACAAGGTGCACAAGTGGTAATTGTAAATTATTATGGACAACAGATTAGTGATAAAGATAAAAGAGAAATGGTTTTTGAACAATATAAAGGTTCTGTTGCCGTAAAAGATATAGATAATGATGGTGTCTTAAATATTATAAGTGGTGGAACAACAACTGATAAAGATCAAGCAGTAGTGTATAATTGGAAACAAAGTTATGATTCTCACTTGGAAAATGATGAATACAATATAGGCAGATATCAGCTAATTCAATCAACTTCAAATATCCAATCATTTGTAAAAAGGTTTTATCAAAAGGTTCTAAGTAGAGATGCAGAAGCTGGAGGTTTGATCTATTGGACAGATGAGTTAGTAACTGGAGTAAGAGCAGGTTCTGATGTTGCAAGAGGTTTTATTTTTAGTCAAGAATTTATTAATAGAGATGTTTCAGATGATGAATATTTAACTATACTCTATCAAGCATTTTTTAATAGAGAACCAGATAATGGTGGTTTTACAGGCTGGAAAACTCAATTGGAAAACGGTGCAACAAAAAGTGAAATTTTAGATGGCTTCTTATATTCGCAAGAGTTTAGTAATCTTTGTAGTAACTATGGTATTATCCCGGTAAAGTGAGAATAGAATGAAAAAAATATTTGTTGATTGTTCCTATTTGTATGATCATTCAGAACTTAATACTGGAATACAAAGAGTTGTAAGAAAAGTTATAGAAAATCTGATAAAATTATCCTCTGAAAAAGACTTAGAGATCATTCCTGTTAATATAAGTAATGAACAGTTTTTTAGAGTAGACATAGATAGTTTATATGTCACTCAAAAGTCAACAAAAAAGAGTTTAAAAAGTGAATTGAAAAACTATTTTAAAAATCTATACAAAGCAAGTCGTGATTTTACAGCAGCACTTATTCCTTTAAATTCTGTAAGATCATTTTTGTATGCACCAAGAGATAAGTTTGGTTTAAACTATATTATAGATCATCTTTTTATCAAACCTTCAAAATATCTATTCAATCAAAATAAACAAGTGTTACAGGTCCAAGAATCTCAGGCATTGGAAGTTTCAAAAGAGGATATTCTTTTATTATTAGATTCAACATGGTATCTTAATATTTGGCCAACAGTAGAACAATTAAAGAAAAAAGATGTAAAAGTAGTTGCAGTGATATATGATCTTATCCCAATTACACATTCACAGTTTTGTGATGATTTTTTAGTTGAAGTATTTAAAACTTGGTTTAGGGATTCTTTAGAGTATGTTGATAAATTTATTGCTATTTCTCATACTGTTCAAAAAGATTTAGAGGTATTTTTAGCAAAAGAGTTTGGAGATTTAACTAAGTCGAAGAAATTTGATTATTTTTTACTTGGAAGTGATTTTAAACAACAGCAGATAGATGAAGAAAATGTTCGAGTAGAGTTAAAAAAAATGTTTACGGAAAACTCTATTTATTTAATAGTTTCAACAGTTGAACCAAGAAAAAACCATGATTACTTACTGGATGTATTTGAAGAACTCTGGAAACAAGACATTGACGTAACTTTATGTATAGTAGGGAAAGTAGGTTGGAAAGTAGAAAACACAATGAACAAAATCCATAATAGCAAGTTTCATAATAAAAAACTTTATCATTGGAATAATT
>CBETOJ010000226.1:0-3266 GCA_965537725.1 uncultured Campylobacterales bacterium
TATTATGAATATGATAAAAGTACTCAAAAGCTTATAGTTGATAAGATATGCACCCAAGATGAGCTGTATCAAGAGTTTATCAAGATCACTTATACACTTACAAATAATGATATTAAGTTTTTTGTTGATGACAATAAAGATATCACAATTGTAGAAGATGACGGTTTTTTTTCAAAAATAGCTCAAAAGATCAAAAATATTATTTTCGGGATCAGAAATAGTCAAAAGAATATTTTTATTCTGAGTGATAAAAAAGTTAAATACGCACAAAATTTCCCTGTAATTACTATGCAGCCAATAGAAAAAGAGATAGATCTTAGTGGATACGATGCTTTGATATTCACTTCAAAAAACGCTATAAAAACTTTAGATTCTATCAGTAATCAATGGGAGAAGATCCCCTCATATGTTATTGCGCCACAAACTGCAAAAAATCTTAAATGGTTGGGTGGAACTTTAGAATATGTTGGAAAACATAAACATGGAGATGAGTTTGCACATGAACTAATCCCTTTATTGCAAGGGAAAAAAGTATTATATCTAGGTGGAAAAAAGATTGTTTCCAATTTGGTTCAGATTTTGAATGATAATGGAGTGGAGTGTGATCAAAAAGCGATCTATGAAACTCTTTGCAAAAAATATCCAAAAAAAATACAGCTTCCAAAAAACTCTATTATCATTTTTTCGTCTCCTTCTACGATAGAATGCTTTTTACAAAATGCTCATTGGGATGATAGTTTTAAAGCTATTAGTATAGGAAAAACAACTGCTAGTTATTTTCCTGAATATATTACTCCAATCATTTCAGACAATACATCACTTGATGGATGTGTACAAACAGCACTACAACTTAAATAATCTTCATTTAGGGCTTTGGAAAAAATTCATTTATGATAGTATTGGGGAAGTAGCACCTGCATGTGAGGATTGTAAAGATCAAATCACATGTTTTGGTGGGCAATGTACTAGTTAACAATTTTAAATTAAAGGAAGAAAAGATGAGTTATATACCATTTGTAGTAGAGCAAACAGGACGAGGTGAGAGAAGTTATGATATCTATTCAAGACTTCTAAAAGATAGAATCATTATGTTAAGTGGTGAAGTAAATGATCAAGTAGCTTCAACAATTGTAGCTCAGCTTTTATTTTTAGAAGCAGAAGATCCAGATAAAGATATCTATCTTTATATCAACTCTCCAGGTGGAGTGATCACAAGTGGTATGTCGATCTATGATACGATGAACTATATTAAACTTGATATTTGTACTATATGTATAGGACAAGCAGCTTCAATGGGAGCATTTTTACTAAGTTTAGGGACGCTGGGGAAAAGATATGCCCTACCACATGCGAGAATTTGATCCATCAACCTTAAGGTGGAGCACAAGGTCAACCACAGATATCGCTATTCAAGCAAAAGAGATCTTACGTATGAAAGAGGTATTAAATAAACTTTTATCAAAACAAACAGGTCAAACCATGAAAAAATTGAAAAAGATACAGAACGTGATAATTTTATGAGTTCTAAAAAGCCAGTGACTATGGGCTTGTTGACAAAGTTATTACAAAAATGGAGTAGTTTGTATAATAATTATACACCATTCCTATTTTCTTTTTATTACTTTTATGTCATTATTTCAATGTTAAAAATATAAAAACAAAAAGGAAAGAGAATGGGAAAATTCGTAAATAATGTTGAAGAGTTTTTTAAGTTTTGTGATGAAAATGAAGTAAAATTCGTAGATTTAAGATTTACAGATATTAAAGGTGCTTGGCATCACTTAACTTACATGTATAGTGCGGTTAATGAAGATAACTTAACAAACGGTATGCCTTTTGATGGTTCATCAATTGAAGCATGGCAGCCAATTAACCAATCTGATATGTTATTAAAACCAGATGTACTAACAGCATTTTTAGATCCATTTACTGCAGATCCAACAGTAATTTTATTCTGTGATGTATATGATATCTATAAAGGTCAATTATATGAAAAATGTCCAAGATCTATTGCTAAAAAAGCATTACAACATGCAGACGAGTTAGGAATTGCAGATGCTGCATACTTTGGACCAGAAAACGAATTCTTTATCTTTGATGATGTAAAATTTGTTGACAATATTAATGAATCTGGATATAGAGTAGATTCTACTGAGGGTGAGTGGTCAGATGACGCTGACCTTGAGATGGGTAACATGGGACATAGACCAAGAACTAAAGGTGGATACTTCCCAGTTCAACCAACAGATTCAATGGTAGACTTAAGAGCTGAGATGATGCAAGTTCTTGAAGAAGTTGGTTTAGAAGTTACTCTTGGACACCACGAAGTTGCACAAGCACAAGGTGAGATCGGTGTTGTTTTCTCTGATATCATTGGAGCAGCTGATAACGTTCAAAAATATAAATATGTATGTAAAATGGTTGCACACTTAAATGGTAAAACTTGTACATTCATGCCAAAACCACTTTATGGTGATAATGGTAATGGTATGCATACACACCAATCTTTATGGAAAGATGGTAAAAACTTATTCTACAAAGAGGGTGAGTATGGTAATCTAAGTGAAACTGCATTACATTATGTTGGTGGTATCTTTAAACACGCTAGAGCTGTTGCTGCATTTACTAATGCTTCTACAAACTCTTATAAAAGACTTATCCCAGGATTTGAAGCACCTTCTATTCTTACGTACTCTTCTCAAAACAGATCTGCATCTTGTAGAATTCCTTACGGAGCTGGTGAGAAAGCAACTAGAATTGAGATGAGATTCCCAGATTCAACTGCTTGCCCATACTTAGCATTTGCTGCTATGATGATGGCTGGACTTGATGGTATCAAAAACAAAGATATCCCTGTTGGACCTATGGATGAAGATCTATTCGAATTATCTTTAAATGAAATTAGAGAAAAAGGTATTCCACAAATGCCACACACTTTAAGAGGATCTTTAGAAGCTCTTATTAGAGATAATGATTTCTTAAAACCAGTATTTACTCAAGAGTTTATTGATACGTACCAAGAGTACAAATTCGAAACTCAAGTTTGGCCTGATGAAGCTAGACCAACTGCGTTTGAATTTAAATCAACTTATTCTTGTTAATATAAACTAAAACTTCTATGTTTTAAAGGGTGATAGCTTTTGCTATCACCCTTTTTTTATGCTTGAAAAATAATATTAAAATGTATATTTTATATACAATTTAACTATTACAAAAATGAACAAAATATGCAAAAGCAGCTTACTCATTTTGTTGATGGCTGCTTT
>CBETOJ010000227.1:0-3174 GCA_965537725.1 uncultured Campylobacterales bacterium
GTGAATTAATGAATATAGTTCAAATGAGAAAAATAAATTTAACAGAAGCTATTAGTTGTGCAAAAGAAGATAATAAATTTAGCAATAAAACAGTTGAGTTTTTGGATAGTTTTATATTAGAGGTAAAAAAGTGATAAATATAGATGAGTTGAAAACATATCTTGAAAACTTACTAAAATACCAGTATCAAAAGTTAGAGTTTGTATTTGTCAAGAACATTTATCAATATCTTGAATCAGATAAACTAAATCTTTTGATAAAAGAGGATAAAAACTTTTTTGCTATGCAAAACTACGAGTTTGCAAAAGCTTCTAAGACTATTGGAGCAAATTATCTAAAGCAGATATGTGTTGATATAAAAAAAGAGATAGTTAAAAACTACTTTCAAGCTTGTAAAGAAAACAAAACTATAGGAAATGAACTGGCAGTTCTTAGTAGCTATGCGTATGAGCTTGATATTGATAAAGAGACATTTTTACTAATATGGTGTAAAAAGAATCTTATTAATATTGCAACAAGCTCTTTAAAAATATCACGAATAAAACCATCCGATATTCAAAAGATACTATTTATGTTTGATGATATTTTAGAAGAGTTGATAGGGAAAAGTGGAAAAAATATAAGTAATTTTAACCCTTTATTTGAAGAGATTATTTATCAACATAAATATTTAGAGCCAAAGCTGTTTACAACATAGGAGAATATATAAATATGAGTATAAAAATAGGAATCGCTGGACCAGTTGGAAGTGGAAAAACTTCTATTATCGAGCAATTAACAAATAAATTAAAAGAAAAATACTCTTTAGGAATAGTTACAAATGACATCTATACAACAGAAGATGCAAATTATTTAAAAAATCATCTTGATATAGAATCGGAGCGAATCATTGGAGTTGAAACTGGAGGATGTCCACATACTGCTATTAGAGATGATATTAGTGCAAATCAAAGTGCTGTAGAGGAGTTGGAGAGTAAGTTTTCTCCAGATATTATTTTTGTAGAGAGTGGTGGAGATAATTTAAGTGCTACATTTTCTTATGAACTGATTGATTATTATATGTATGTGATAGATGTGGCACAAGGTGCTGATATCCCTAGAAAAAAAGGAGCAGGGCTACTTTTTAGTGATATATTGATAGTAAATAAAACAGATCTTGCTCCACATGTTGAGATTGATCTAGAGGATATGGAAAAAGATGTAAAAGAAAATAGAAAAAACAAACCATATCTTTTTCTATCAAAAAAAGATGAGAGTATAGAAAAACTAATCGCTTGGATCGAAGTACTTTTATAATAAAATTTATGACTTTTTTTGTTATGATTTTGTTAAGGAAACAATATGATCAAAAGAAAGATAGATCCAAACCATTTAATTTGGAAAAGTGAATATAATATTGGAAGTTTTAAAGTAGACCAAGAACACCAAAGCCTTTTTAAACTAGCAAAAAAAGCTCTCAATATTCGAACGATGGAAAATGATGAAAAAGAGATAAAAGAGTTAAAAGCTATTATCAAATCTCTATACAAGTATGTTGCAGAGCATTTTACCAATGAAGAGAAATATATGATCTCTGTGGAATTTCCAGAGTTTAAAAGGCATAAAGAGGTGCATAAAGATCTCTTGATTGTCCTTCATGGGTTTACACAAAAGCTAAATACTATGGGAATTGATGAGATAGAGACTCAACTTTATAAGTTTATAGAGGAGTATTTTATCCATCATATTGTAGATGAAGATATGCTCATAGGTCTTTGGGTAAACTCTTTAAAAGATATCCGAAAAACAAAAGCTTGGCAAAAAGAGTTTGAAACTGGTAATTGGCAGATGGATGCTGAACATAGGAAAATGTTTGGGATCTTAGAAGAAGTGTTTACTGAAGTTTCTGACCAAGGACGAGGGCAGAAAATAAAAACAGTTTTAGCGCATCTATATGATTTTATAAAAATCCATTTTAAAAATGAAGAGAGACATATGAGAAAGATCTCATATCCTGAACTACAAACTCATACACAGATCCATGAAAAGATAGTAAAAGAGTGTAATGAACTCTTATCTTCATTAAACACTATGGATATAAAACTTTTTGAGAAACAGTTGGCTTTATTTATTGATGAACATATCGTTGGACATATGCTTCAAGAGGATAAAAAAGTTGTAGAGTTTGAAGAGGCATCAAAGAGTTAAAAGCTCTTATTAGTTTTTAAAATATTCCTTTGGAGTATGATTGTATAAAGCATTTGAGATACATCTTTTATAAAACTCTCTATATGGAATCTGATCATCGGTGAAATCTTTTCCATATTGGATGAAATCTATGGTTTGAGATTCTATAGTTTTATCATATTCAGGGAATTTTGTTTTCGTATGTGTGGCACAATGTGTTATCAGTTTTGTAATAGCAACTTCATCGTTTTTCCAATCATTAGCATGATGGAGTTTTAGACCTATATTCATTACTACAAAAGCTACGATAAATAAGATGATATATTTGACCCACTTTTTCATACTGCCTCTTTTTATATTTTGTAGAGGGATTATATTAGATTTTCTCTTAATTGATAAAAAGGCTCTTGTAATCATCTAACATATAATCGTACTAATTACCATACCAATAATTTTATAAATATTTATTGGTTCAAGTAGTCTCAAAATAAGGTACAGTTTGTTATAACAAATAGTAACTACAGCTAACTTAGTGATTAAAACCTTTCCATAAATTTTTCAGGAACTTCATAGTGACTTGCTACTGCTAAAATGTAAATAGCTTCATT
Organism: uncultured Campylobacterales bacterium; assembly: GCA_965537725.1. Classification (GTDB taxonomy): domain Bacteria; phylum Campylobacterota; class Campylobacteria; order Campylobacterales; family Arcobacteraceae; genus JAIOSF01. The sequence goes on from CBETOJ010000227.1 coordinate 2,775, forward strand.
TATAATTGCATAGTAAGCTGTATATGGAAATTTTGACAATATACATTTTTGAACTCTATCATTTATTTTTGGATAGAGACTTGGAAATGTTTGTATTCTTTTAATAGATTGTTTTACATCTGTTTTGAATCGATCAGCTAAATGTTCACTTTCATTTGAGTAATACTCAATACCTTTGTAAATTTAATGTTCATTAAAAAACTCATCATAAGAGATAGTTTCTAGTTCTCCATTATCCAAAAGTTCCAATCTTCTATTGACTTCGTCTTCCCAGTTTTTTTCTATTTCACTATTTGAAGTATTTAAAGGGCACCTCTAAAAACTCCTACCTAACCAGTCTAAAACCATAATTTAGCTAAAATATCTATTATACATATCATCACAAAGGTTTAGAAATGGC
>CBETOJ010000228.1:0-3157 GCA_965537725.1 uncultured Campylobacterales bacterium
CACCTTCTTTAACAACTGCACCAGCTTCTTCAGCCATTGCTTTTGCTTCTTTTAATCCAAGACCAGTAATAGCTCTGATCTCTTTAATTACATTGATTTTCTTAGCACCTGCGTCAACGATAACAACGTTGAACTCAGTTTGCTCTTCAGCAGCTTCAGCAGCTCCACTAGCAGCAGCTCCACCAGCAACTGCAACAGGTTGTGCAGATACACCAAATTTTTCTTCAAATTCTTTAACTAATTCAGAAAGCTCTAATACGCTTAAACCTGAAATATATTCTAATACATCTTCTTTAGAGATTGCCATTTCAATTCCTTATTTTTTTCTAATTTATTTTATTAAAGTGACTTTATATCACAACACATTCAGGCTTACGCAGCCTCTTCTTCTTTTTTTCTTTTAAGAGCATCAAGTCCAATTGTAAAGTTAGCAACTGGAGCCATCCATGTAGCAGCAAGCATACCAAGAAGCTCTTCTCTACCGGGTAATTTAGCAAATGCATTAACAGTGTTAACGTCTGCAGCTTTCCCTTCAATAACACCAGCTTTAATAGCAAATGTGTCTTTATTGTCAGATGCAAATTTATCAGCAACTTTACAAGCATTGATTTGATCTTCAGACCAAATAAAGATGTTTGTTCCAGTTAATTCAACCTCTTCTAACTCTGCATTTTTTAATGCGATAGATACTAAAGAGTTTTTAGCAACTTGAACTTTTGCACCTACTGCACGTGCAGCAACTCTTAAAGCCTCTAAATCTTTATGTGAAGTTCCTCTATAATCAGCAACAACGATCGCTTGAGATTCTTTGAATTCACCTGTTAAAGCTTCAACAATCTCGTTTTTTTCACCTCTAGTCATAATTCCTCCTTCCAAAACATCCAACTTCGGCAGGATTTACAAAGTACAGGAGTTGTACTTAACCGGCTATCTTCAGTTTTAATGTAGTGCTTTGATAACACTCAAACATGGGGATCAATGATCCCCACTATTGAATATTAAAAAATCTCATAACAATCTATTTCACTTCGTTTAATACGATTGATACGCTTCGCTAATTCGCAATGGTCTCACAGGTGAATCCTTGATTCACAACTGCTCCCCTAAAATAGCTAAAAAAGTAAAACTGTTTACTTTTTTTAACGCTATTTTACTTAATATCCATCATCTCACTACTATCTAAAATAACAGATGGTGACATAGTTAAAGATACTGCAGCTTTAGTTACATATCTTCCTTTAGCAGTTGAAGGCTTCGCTTTATTTACTGCTGCCATTACAGTTGAAATATTTTCAACGATTGCTTCTTTAGAGAAAGATACTTTTCCAACACCACAGTGAATGTTTCCTTTTTTATCTACTCTATAAGTAACTTTTCCACCTTTAGCTTCACTAACAGCTTTAGCAACATCCATAGTTACTGTTCCAGTTTTTGGATTTGGCATTAAACCTTTTGGCCCAAGAATTCTACCGATCTTACCAACTAATCCCATTGTATCAGGAGTAGCAATAAGAACGTCAAAGTTGATCTCTCCACCTTGGATTGAAGCAACTAAATCATCATTACCAACGATATCAGCTCCAGCTTCTTTTGCTTCATCCATTTTAGTTCCCTTAGCAAAAACTGCAACTCTTACAGTTTTACCAGTACCATGTGGAAGAACAACTGCTCCTCTGATCATTTGGTCAGCATGTCTTGGATCTACATTTAAATTTAATGCTAAATCTACAGTTTCATCGAATTTTGCAGATTTAAGTTCTTTAAGTAACTCAACTCCATCATTTAATTCGTATGCTTTTGTTACATCTACTTTTTCAAGTAATGCTTTATATCTTTTACTCATTTATTATTCCTCGCAAATTTTTATGCTACCACCTTTAAAGTCTTGTGGTGTTGTGACTAACCAACTTAAGATAGCTTACGCTACTTCGATTCCCATACTTCTACATTGACCTTCAACAATCTTTGCAGCTTGCTCTTTATCATCAGTATTAAGATCTGCGATTTTTTGCTCTACGATCTCTAAAACTTGCTCTTTTGTTAATTTAGCAACTTTGTTTTTTAAAGGATTATCAGACCCTTTTTTAAGATTTGCTTTTTTCATAATAAGCTCACTCATTGGTGGTTGCTTTGTTACAAATGTAAAACTTTTATCTTGATAAACAGTGATCTCAACTGGAACTTTAAATCCAGACATTTGTTTTGTTTTTTCGTTAAATGCTTTACAAAATTCCATAATGTTGATCCCTCTTTGCCCTAGAGCCGGTCCAACAGGAGGTGATGGGTTAGCAGCACCAGCAGGAATTTGAAGCTTTAAATAACCTTCTATTTTTTTTGCCATTTTCTTTCCTTGTTTTTTTTGAGTTGTATTAGCGAATGCTAAGTGCTAAACTGAAACTTCTTTCAATTTAGCACTTAGCATTTCTCATACTTTTAACCGTCTACTCTCTCTACTTGTGTATAAGAGATCTCAACAGGAGTGTTTCTTCCAAAAATTAAAACATTTAATTTTAACATTCCTGAGCTCATATCAAATGATTCAACTACACCATTAAAGTTTGCAAAAGATCCTTCTTTGATTCGAAGCATTTCACCCTCTTCAAAAGAGACTTTAGGTTTTGCAGCAGCTCTATTTGTTACTTTATCTAAAATTTGATTGATATCTTTTTCTGGTAATGGTGATGGTTTTTTAGACTCCCCAATAAATCTACCAACTTTAGGCATAGACTGAATTGCATGCCAAAGTGCAGTATCAAGATCAATTTTAGCAAATACATAAGCAGAGTATAAAGGCTTTTCTACAATTACCTTTTTCCCTTTTTTTACTTCAATAAGATCTTCAGTAGGAACTAAAACCTCTTCAATTCTTCCATCACCCATATCTTTTGACATTTGCTCTAGTGCTCTTTTTATTGTTAATTCACTTCCTGAGTGTGTCTGTATTGCGTACCAATTATGTGCCATATCTACTTCCTAGTTCATTATTGAAGACAAACTTACTGACATAATTGCATCAATAAGCGCTAAAAATAAAGATATTACTGTAACAACAATAAATACAGAAAGAAAAGCACTTCTTATTTGCTCTTTTATAGGAAAAATAACTTTGTGGAGCTCTTCTTTAGCTTGTTTATAATATAACTTAAATTTATTCAAA
>CBETOJ010000229.1:0-3135 GCA_965537725.1 uncultured Campylobacterales bacterium
TATCCCTCTGATGGTTATTTTAGAAACTATATCTTTATCTATTACATGTTTATTAATTTATTTGATCATTTATATTAAAAGAAGTGGACAAGCTACACTGTACTCTACAATTGGTTTAGTATTTGGATTGAGTGTATTTACATTCTCATTAATTGGCAATCTATTAAGTTCAAATGATATAGAAAAATGTTTAGGTTCAAGCATCGCATTGTTTTACATCTACTACTTTTTTTATGAACTTAAACAGCTAGCTTTTATAAAAAACTTTACAATAGGAGAAAATCTATGAATATTGCTTTAGTAGGTGCTACTGGATATTTAGGTAAACATATTGCACAAACATTAAATGAAAAAGGGATATACCCTACGATATTAACTAGAAGGTGGAATAGTTCTATGGAAAAGCTTATTTTTACAAAAAATATTTTCAAAGTAGATTTTTTAACACCATCTACATTACATTCAAAACTATTTGATGTAGATATTGTGATATCAACTTTAGGAATCACAAGACAAAAAGACAATTTCACATATATGGATATTGATTATCAAGCCAATTTCAATCTTTTACAAGAAGCCAAAAAAAGTGGAGTAAAAAAGTTTGTTTATGTATCTGCATTAAATGGAGATAAACTAAAGCACACTAAAATCTTCCAAGCCAAAGAAAAGTTTGTTGAATCATTAAAACAATCAGGTCTTGAATATATCATCATAAGACCCAATGGATTTTTTTCAGATATGAAAGATTTTTTAGATATGGCTAAAAAAGGGAGAGTTTATTTATTTGGGAAAGGGGATAAAAAACTTAATCCTATAGATGGAACTGATTTAGCAAACTTTATAGTTGATTCACTAGATAAAAAAAATAGAGAGATAGAGGTAGGTGGTCCCAAAATCTATACTCATAAAGAGATTGCTGAGTTGGCATTTAAAGTATTAAATAAACAACCAAAAATAACCTATATCCCAGATATATTTAGAAAAATCACTTTAAAACTTTTACCTCTATTTTTGAATTCTAAAACATATGGACCTATAGAGTTTTTCTTAAGTGCTATGGGAATTGATATGATCGCACCACAGTTTGGAAAATATGATCTCAATACTTTTTATAAAAGTCAATTAGATGGAAATTAATTTAATCTCTTCCATACAGTTCTGAAGCTTCTTGTATCACTAAAAATGCCTCAGGATCATGTTGATTAATAATCTCTTTTAAAAGCTGTAGTTTTGAGATATCTACAATTACTAAGATAAGTGTTCTACTATCTTTTTGATTGAGACTTACCCCTTGAAGTATCGTTCCATGTTCCCCTAAGTTTTTTAATATCTCAGCAGATAATACTTCTACATTATTTGCTACGATACTCACTGCTTTTTGAGCTGGACTTCCTGAGAGTAAAAGATCAACAACTCTTGAAGTTACACACACTCCGATAACACTAAAAAGTGCTTTTTCCACATCTCCATATACAAAAATAGAAGCAAACATAATCACCGCATCGATCACTAAAATGATCTGTGAAGTTTTATATCTTGTTTTTAAAGCGATCACCTCAGCTAAAATAGTAGTCCCACCAGTTGAAGATTTTCCTAGCATCACAAGACCAACTCCTAAACCGATCAAAAGTCCTCCAAATATTGAAGCAAGTATAGTTTCATCCGTTGTTGGACTTATCTTTATAACCTCTTTGAGTATATCTGTAAAAAGAGATATAAGAGCAATACTTCCAAGAGTTTTCAAAACAAACCCTTTGCCAAAATATTTCATCCCTAAAATAATAAGTGGAATCGCAATAACAGCTATCCATGTCCCTAAAGTGATCACAGGAACGACTGCATAAAAAAGCTGTGCTAGTCCTACTCCACCACCTGTGATCACACTATTTGGATTTAAAAATGCTGTAGTAGAATAGGCTATAAAAAATGATCCAGCTACTACGAATACTATATCTCTTAATGCTCTCATACTATCCCTTTTAATCTTTTTAGTCCCTCTTTGATCTCTTTTTTGGATGAATGGGTATAGTTAAATCGTATCTCATCTTTTTCACCACTATCAATATAAAACTCACTTCCAGGAACATACACTATCTTTTTTTTCAAAGCTTCATATACCAGCTCTTTTGTATTGATATTTGGTAACTTTCCATAAATAAACATCCCACCTTTTGGCTTTTCAAATTCAAACTCTGGCAATATCTTTTTTAAACACTTTGCAAAATACTCCATCTTTTTTTGATACTCAACTCTTAGAGTTTTAATATGCTCTTCATATTTACTTGTATCTTCAAGGTACTCATTTAAAATATATTGTGAGACCCCTGAACTATGAAGATCAATAGTCTCTTTTATCTGTGTAAGTTTTGAGATAAGTTTTTCATCTGCTCGAAACCACCCTATTCTTAAACTTGGACTTAAAGTCTTTGAAAATGACCCAAGATGAAAACTATTATTAGGAATATATTTACTGATGCACTCTTGCTTTTTATCAAAATATAGCTCACTATATGGAGCATCTTCTATAATATACCCACCCTCTTTTGCAACTATATTGGCGATGCTTTTTCTTTTTTTATCAGAATATCGTGAGCTTTTAGGGTTTTGAAAATCTGGGATAAGATAAGCTAATTTTACCTTTTGATATTCATCTCTAAACTCATCTAACTCTATTCCATCATAGTTAAGTGTTACAGGTTTCATAGCTATATTATTCATCTTAAATATATTAACTGCACCTAGATATGATGGCTTTTCTATTACTATCTCTTTTTGCTCAAAAAACTTTGCAATAATATATAAAGCTTGTTGGCTTCCTGTAGTGATCAAGATGTTTTCCACTTTTGTTAGAAAGCATGCCTTATTATAAAACTCTGCGATCTTTTCTCTTAAAGGGTTGATCCCAGTACTTACTGTATATTGAAAATGCTTTTTATTCTTAAGTACTTTCTTACTAGCTTTTTGTAAATCTTTGATTGGGAATAAACTCTCATCTGGCAATCCCCCAGCAAATGAGATAGTTTCATCATCTATTGATTCAAGTATCTCTCTTATAAATGACCTTTTAGTAGGTTCACTTTGTGGTTCCATCTTTTTGTCCTCTATAATTTTTGGGTTATTATAGAACTTTTAAAA
>CBETOJ010000230.1:0-3117 GCA_965537725.1 uncultured Campylobacterales bacterium
ACAATTATTTTTCTTTTTTCTAGCTTTTCTTTGATAAAAACATTCTTTGAATTATTAAAAAGTGATAAAAGGATCTGTGCAAATTCATTTCTATTTCCTAATAAAAGAGCGTTTTCAATTCCCTCTTCTTTTGATATAAAAGAAAGGTCTATATTGTGGTATTCAAAACTCGCACCTACTAAACATTTCGTCTCTTCAAATACCTCTGTTAGACTAAAACTCTCTTGTTCATTACTCACCCTATAAAAATTTTGAAAAGTTTTCATAGTTTGTGACATAAACTGTATAATCTGCTCATTTTTATTTAAATAACTATCCAATTCATCGGGAGTGATTGATTTATTTATATGCAATTTTGCTTTTTGATAGTTATTAATACTCCCTAATTCACTTAAAGGTTGCCCCCATTGATGGGCAATATACATTAAAACCTCTCCCATTTCTGCTTGTTTGTTCTTTTGAAATAATAATTGCTGAGTATATTGTATCTCTTTGATCTTTTTTTCAACTTCATCTTCCAAAGAACATTGGTATTTATAAAGATTTAAATGGGTCTCTACTCTAATTTTAAGCTCCAAAGGATGAAAAGGTTTTGTCACATAATCAACTGCTCCACACTCTAATCCCCTTTGTATCTCGCTAGGCTCAATCTTCGCTGTTAAAAAGATTACTGGGATGTTTTTTGTTTTTTCATCAGCTTTTAATAATCTACACACCTCAAACCCATCAATATTTGGCATCATAATATCTAATAAGATCAAATCAATCTGTTCGTTTTTTACGATATCAAATACTGCTTCAGGCTCTAATGTACATATCACATCATATTTTTTCAAAAGTTCTACTAAAACATCAAGGTTTCTTTTACTATCATCTACTATTAAAATTGAATCAGGTTTTAATTTATTCATTTATAATTCCTGTTGCTTCATCAAATTTGTATCTGTGGATTAAGTTTTTAAGTGTTTCAAACTTCTCATCATCCATCATTTGTAATTTACAATTATCTAGTTCATCCAATAAAGGTTTACAGATATTTGGTCTTTTTGATTGAAGTGCTTTTTTAAGCTTTTCAAACAACTCTTTTTCATAAGAAAGAGACACAATAATTTTCTTCAATTCTCTATTATGTTTCATTGTTTCTTGTAAATTTAGAGCGGGCCTTTTTTCTAAGTTTATATCATTCTGCTGGTTTTGAACTGTTTGTAATGGAAGTACAAAATAAAACTCACTCCCTTTTCCAACCTCACTTGTTACCCACATCTCTCCACCCATTAAATGGATAAGCTCTTTTGATATAGTGAGCCCTAATCCTGTCCCTCCATAATTTCTTGTAGTGGTATCATCTGCTTGTGTAAACGGTTCAAATATCTTTCTGAGTTGTTCTTTAGTCATACCAATACCTGTATCACTTACACAAAATTGATACTCTTCATTTTTAAGTTTGGATACTCTTACAGTAACTTTTCCATTATCTGTAAACTTTATTCCATTGGAAACCAAATTGATTAAAACTTGCTCAATTCGTAATCCATCTCCAATAAGATGATTTGGAACATCTTTTTCAATAATTATTGAAAATTCAATATTATTTTCCATCGCCTTTGTAGGAACAATTGATTCAATATTTCGTTTGATCGTATCAAATGAAAATTCGTTTTTAATGATATTCGTTTTCCCCGCATCTATTTTAGAGATATCTAATACATTATTTATAAGTTCAAGCAGTGTGTTTGCAGCAATATCAATCTTATCTAAATAGTTTTTTTGCTTCTCATCAACACTAAGTTCTTTTGCTAAATAGGTCATATTTACTATAGAGTTCATAGGGGTTCTTATCTCATGGGAGATATTAGCTAAAAAATTAGATTTTACCATCAACGCTTGTTTTGTGATCTTTTGTTGTTTTTTGAGCTCTTTATTAAAGTTCTCCAGCTTTCTATTCCAATATAAAACAAGGATAATAGCTAAAAGTGCAAGAATAACAATCTGCCAGATCTTATTATAATCTACCTTTTGTTCATACTTTACAGACACCCATCTATTATAGATATCAGTTCTAGTGGAGAGATCAATAGTAGTTAATGTTTTTTCTAATATAGAGTGTAATATGGGATCATTTTTTTGTGAAGCGATAGAAAGCTCCCAATGGTGTTCAAACTTCCCTGCAATTTTCAGCTCCCCTAAATATTTATTTTGTAAAAGATATCCAATTGAAGCTAAAGTACCAATAGCTCCAAATATCTCATCTTTTACAACCATATCTAAAGTCTCTTCAGTATTTTTTGCAGTAACTATGATTAGATTTGGATACATCTTTTTTAAAACATCAACGGATGCATACCCTTTTGACATAGCAACTTTTTTTCCCTCTAAAAGTGCTAGATCAGCTATAAAATTTATATCATTTTTTGTAGCTATCACAAAGGGAACTCTTAAATATGGACTACCAAAACTCAAAAACTCTTCCCCTTGAGATGTTTTCATTGCAAGAAAGGAAAGGATCTCACATTTACCCTCTTTAGCATACTCTATACTTTCTCCCCATGAGTTTGTTTTAATAAGTTTAAAGGGTATAGATAATTTATCTTCAAAAATATCTTTATAATCCATTGATATACCTGTATGCATATTATTTACATACCCTTCAAAAGGCATCCAGTCTGGATCGATACAATAGGAGATAGACTTTTTTGACTTTAAATAACTTAATTCTTTTTTTGTAAACAGTGCAAAAAACTTTTGCTTTTTATCACTTACTTGATCTCTTAGATCTAAATTAATGATCCATTTATCTAAGATCTTTTCATATTTTTGAGAACTAATTTGTAAAATTGACTTTTGAATGATCGAATGGAGCAATGGCTTTTCTTTTAGTATTCCAAAGCGAAGATCCTCTTTTTTTATAGAGGTAAATTCTGCAATAGGTTTTATACTTGTAATAGCAGCTTTTTTAATTGCTTTTGTTCCAGAGGTATAAGAAGCTAAAAAGTAATCTATATTTCCTAAAACCATCTGTTTTACTTTCTCATCACTTCCTGTTACTTCAACCACATCTATCCCATAACTTTTTAATTCATTTATATAAAATATACTTTTACTCACCGCTACTTTTTT
>CBETOJ010000231.1:0-3086 GCA_965537725.1 uncultured Campylobacterales bacterium
CCATTTGTGTAGCATCACCTCTTCTAATTCTTGTTTTAACGATAGATGTGTATCCACCATTTCTTTCAGTGTATTTTGGAGCAATTTCAGTTACAAGTTTATTTGTTGTTGTTTTATCTTGTAAAGATGCAAATACTGCTCTATGTGAGTTAAGATCACCTGAAGCTGCTTTTGTAATTAGCTTATCAATATATCTTTTTAACTCTTTTGCTTTTGGTAAAGTAGTCTCGATCTTTTCTCTTTCAATTAAAGCAATAGCAAGATTTGCTAATAATGCTTTTCTATGAGAAGCTGTTCTACTAAGCCTTCTATATCCATGCTTATGTCTCATTCTATGGTCCTTTTAATTTTTTTACGCTTTTAATTGCTCTAGTTTTTTTCTAAGAGCTGAAGCAGTATCTTCATTTAAAGAGCTATCGATTGGATAACCGATCTCACTAAACTTATCAGCGATCTCTTCAAGAGATTTTTTCCCTAAGTTTTTGATACTTTTTACTTCAACTTCACTCATAAGTGCTAGATCACCTACAAATTTAATCCCTGCTCTGTCTAATGAATTAAAACTTCTTGCACTCAAATTAAGATCTTCAATTTTTACGATAAGATCTTGTAGATCTACCACACTTTCAGTTCCACTATTCTCAACAAGTTTCACTTCTGCTAGATCAAATACTTTATTGAATACTGACATTTGATTATACATTGTTGTTACTGCTTCTTTAAAAGCATCTATTGGTGATATTTGCCCATCAGTTTCCACTGTAAATACAGCTTTTTCATAATTTGGGTTATCTTCAACTAAAATCTTCTCAATATCATATACAACTTTTTTTACTGGTGTAAAAAATGCATCAACTGGAATAAAGTCTGCTGGTACAAGTTCTCTAAGATCTTCACTTGGTACATATCCAATCCCTCTTTGAATAATAATAGAGAAATTCAATGTACAGTCACTATTAATAGTAGCTAAGTGTTGATCTTTATTGATAACTTCAATATCATCATTTTCTAAACTTGATGCTTTAATCTCTTGTGCATTACTAAAGCTATATTCAATCTCTACTTGTTCTTGGTCACCTTTGATCTTAAATCTTATCTCTTTAAGATTAATGATAAAAATAGCGATATCTTCTAACATACCTCTAATTGAGTCAAATTCATGCTTAGCACCTTCAATTTTCACAGCAATTGGAGCGTATCCAATTGAGCTACTCATTAAAAGTCTTCTTAATGGATGTGCTAAAGTAATAGCATATCCACTTTCAAAAGGAAAAGCGCTTATTTTCGCACTAGTTTCAGTAATTTGTTCGATTTCAACCTCTGTTGGCAAAAATGGAGCATCTACAAATTTTTTCATCAATTTTCCTTTGTTTTATTTTTTATTATTTAGAATATAACTCAACTATTAGTCTTTCTTCAACCGGAATTACTACTTCTTCTCTTGTTGGGATTCTAGTAAAGATTCCAAATACTTTATCTTTATCTACATCAACCCATTCAACCATTCCAGTTTGGTTAGTAAGCTCTAAAGATCTTACGATTTGTGGATTAGTTTTAGATTTTTCTTTGATCTCAATTTTTTGACCTGGTTTTACAATACAAGAAGGGATATCAACTTTTTTCCCATCTACTAAAACATGTCCATGAGTTACAAATTGTCTAGCATTTGCTCTAGTTGTAGCAAATCCCATTCTGTAAACAACGTTGTCTAATCTTTGCTCGATTAAAGTAATAAGGTTTGCCCCTGTATTTCCTTCTCTTCTTGCAGCTTCTTTAAAGTATTTTCTAAATTGTTTTTCAGATACACCATAAAGGATTTTAGCTTTTTGTTTCTCTTGAAGTTGTAAACCATACTCTGAAAGTTTTCCTCTTCTAGCACCATGTTGTCCTGGAGCAAAAGGTCTTTTTTCTAAAGCCGATTTTCCGTTAAGTCTTCTCTCACCTTTAAGTCCAAGGTCTGCGTTAAGTCTTCTTTCTAATTTTTCTACTGGTCCTCTATATCTTGCCATTACTTAACTCCTTACACTCTTCTTCTTTTTGGTGGTCGACATCCATTATGAGGTAATGGAGTAACATCTTTGAACCACTTCACTGTAAGACCTTCGATAGATCCTAAAGATTTAACTGCTGTATCTCTTCCTGATCCTGGTCCTTGAACTTTAACACCTACATTTTTAATACCATGCTCCATAGCTTTTTGTAGTGCATCCTCAACCGCTGCTGTTGCAGCAAATGGAGTAGATTTTTTACTCCCTTTGAATCCTAAGTTTCCAGCACTTGACCATGCAATTGCATTTCCTGCATTGTCTGTTACTGTTACCATTGTATTGTTGAATGTTGCTGCAATATGAACAACACCGTCAGCAATATTCTTTTTTACTACTTTTTTTCTAGTTACTTTTCTTTTTGCCATCTATATTGTCCCTTATTTCGCTGGAGCTGCACCAACAGTTTTCTTTTTACCTTTTCTTGTTCGAGCATTTGTTTTTGTCTTTTGCCCTCTACAAGGTAATCCTCTTCTGTGTCTCAAACCTCTGTAAGATCCTAAAGACATAAGTGATTTAATATCCATAGCAACTTTTTTTCTAAGATCCCCTTCAACCATATAGTTATCTTGAATCTCATTTCTGATTGCTGCAACTTCTGCTTCACTTAACTCATGAACTCTTTTATCACAAGAGATCCCTGTTGCATCTAAGATTTTTCTTGAAGTATGTAAACCGATTCCATAAATATACGTTAACGCATACTCCATTCTTTTTTTCTTTGGTAAGTCTGTACCTGCTATCCTAGCCATGCTTATCCTTGTCTTTGTTTATGTTTTTTGTTTGAACAGATTACTCTCGTAACCCCTTTTCTCTTGATAATTTTGCAATTATCACACATTTTTTTAACTGAAGCTCTTACTTTCATAAGCTATCCTTCTTTAGTGTATTTCCAAATCCATCACAGGTAATAGCGGGCATAAAGCTCACCGCTCTTACCAACTCTTTAGAAAATCTCATATGAAATTTTATAAAAAATTCCCGTAGTTATAGAAATGGAAGCGAATTATATTTAATTTTTTCTTAAACTTTTATAAATTA
>CBETOJ010000232.1:0-3085 GCA_965537725.1 uncultured Campylobacterales bacterium
TCTTTTTAAAGTCCTTGGAGTAAAATATTCCAAATATATCACATTAATAGCTATAAACCCTTTATTTAAAGAGGTGATTTCCAAGTTATACACTTTTTTATACACTTTGGTGAAGTAGAATATCTATTTTTAGCTAATTCAACATAATTTTCACAAACTCAAAAGCCTTTATTTAAAGGGTTTATCAACTATAATCCTTGTAAAAGCACATTCCAAATATACTCAATCTCCTCATCATCAAATCCAATAGTAGTTTTTTCTTTAAAAAGCTTATCTACTTTAATCTCTTCAAACCCTTTAGAATAGCAGCATTGTGGATGAGCAGGGACAAATCCTCGAACTAATGATATACTTTTTTCTATAATTGTTTCACACAACAAGCACTCATATTCATTATGGAGTCTTCCTTCATATTCACATAGTAAAATATACGCTTCTATCGCTGCACGTTTTGGATTTTGCCTTTGCATTTTTTTTACTAACTGATCTAAAAGTTCAAAATAAAAAGGCTCCAAATCATCCACATCTTTTAAATGGGGATAAAAAAGTTTAATAAATCTTTGCCAGCAATAAAGCTTTTGGGAATCAAATATCCAAGGAAACCCCAACTGTAATACATCTTTTAATCTTGGAATGGAACTTTTAAGATTTGATTCTAATTCAAAATCTATCTTAAAACCTACATTTATAATAGAGTGTCTTGCACCATAAAAACGATAGGTGGTGTATACATTATTTTGAGTAAGAATAGAAACAATAAGGTCTTCATCTTTGACTTTATTGATATTAATAATATAACCTTGCATGGAATATATAATAGCCAATTTAGACTTTAAGCTCCTTTTTAGTATAATCCCTAAAATTTAGAGTATTTCTAAAAGTTTATAAGAAATAATTTTTTAGAGGTACTCTTACACAACAAAGGTAAAAATATATAATGACATTTCAAGATTTCAATCTAAAACAAGAACTCAATAAGGCTATTCAAATTGCTGGATTTGTAGAACCAAGCCCAATTCAAGAACAAGCAATACCTATGGTAATGCAAGGGAAAGATATTGTTGCGCAAGCTCAAACTGGTACAGGAAAAACTGTAGCATTTGGGTTACCACTTCTCAATATGATGAAGTGTACAGGAAAAGTGGAGACAGTAGTAATAGTCCCAACAAGAGAATTAGCGTTACAAGTAAGTGATGAACTTTTCAGATTTGGAAAATTCTTAAATATGAAAACAGCAACTGTGTATGGAGGAAGCTCGTATAGTAGACAAATAAAACATATCAGCAATGCTTCGATCATTGTAGCTACTCCTGGAAGATTTTTGGATCTTTTATCAAAAGAGCAAATCAATATCTCTCCAGATTATGTAGTACTAGATGAAGCTGATGAGATGATGGATATGGGATTTTTAGATGATATCAAAGAGATTTTTAAACATCTAAATACAAGAAAACAAACCTTAATGTTTAGTGCGACTATGCCAGCTCCTATTAAAAAACTTGCAGAAAAAGTTTTAGTAGAACCTGAGTTTATTACAGTAACAAAACAAGAAGTGACCAATACTAAAATTGCTCAGTCATTTTATGTAGTAGATGAGCATGAAAGAGATGATGCACTTATTCGTCTATTTGATTATAAAAACCCAAGTAAAGCGATTGTATTTTGTAAAATGAAAAGAGATGTTGATAGACTTTCAACTTATCTTATCTCACAAGGATACAGTGCAAAAGGACTTCATGGTGACATGGAACAAAGACAAAGAGAAGAGGTAATTAGAGCTTTTAAAGGGGATACTTTAGAAGTACTTATTGCAACAGATGTAGCAGCTCGTGGACTTGATGTAAAAGGAGTCTCTCACGTATTTAATTATCAGCTCCCATTTGATAGTGAAAGTTATGTACATAGAATTGGACGAACTGGTCGTGGAGGAAATGAAGGAAGCGCAGTTTCAATTGTAACTCCTGCAGAGTTTAGATCACTGCATAAGATCCAAAAAGATGTGGGAACAAAAATTGAAAGTAAAATCGTTCCAAACAAAAGTGCTTTAAAAGATAAAGCATTACAAAGTTTTGTAGATAATATTGCGACACAAGAGATTGATGATACAGTTATAGAGATGATCGAAAATATGAAAGACCAATTTGATCTTTCAACAATCACTTATAAACTAGCTTCTATGCTTTTATCTCAATCTGCCATCAAAGGAAAAGATAGTATAGGAAAATCTAAAAAAGATATCGAATACCTACTAGAGCGTGCTGCAAAAGGTGGAGATAGATCTAGAAGTAAAAACTCTAGAAATAGAGGTCCTAGAAGTAGAAACTCTAGAAATTCTAATTCTAGAAACTCAAACAATAGAAGAAGAGATAGTAGAAGATAATATAACAAGAGGGATTTAAAAAGTGACATTACAAAGAAAAGCCACAGTTATTTCAAGTGCAGTTGCTGCATTTTTAACTTTGATGAAATTTGTTATAGGATTAGCAAGTGGATCAGTCGCAGTTCTTGCAAGTGCTGTTGACTCAATCCTCGATATGTTTGTCTCACTTTTTAACTACTTCGCGATCTCAAACTCTGAAAAACCAGCAGATGACCAATTTAACTATGGTCGTGGTAAAATTGAAGCCTTAGCAAGTGTTATTGAAGGTGTTATCATCTCAATGTCTGGGCTTTTTTTACTTTATACTGCTATCAAAAAATATTTCTCCGATGAAACATCTCAATACCTCAATATTTCACTGATCGTGATGATAATATCACTTTTTATCACTATAGCACTTGTTACATATCTTAATGCTGTTGCAAAAAAGACAAATAATATGGTGATAAAAGCTGATGCTCTTCATTATAAAACTGATGTTTGGGTCAATGGAGCTGTTTTAATCTCACTTGTTGGAGTATATTTTACAGGATGGGAGATCATAGATATCATTATTGGTGGTGGGATCTCTATCTTTATTATATATAGTGCTTATGAGCTTATCGAAGAGGGAGTCTTAGTACTACTAGATAGTGCTTTAGATGAAGAGGTTTCTGAAAAAATTGTTTCAATCATAGAAAAACAAGAAAGAGTCAATGATCATCA
>CBETOJ010000233.1:0-3047 GCA_965537725.1 uncultured Campylobacterales bacterium
AAACCAACTAATAAATATAAAGATTTATTCATTATTGATAAATATCATGGAAAAATAAAAAGAATTAAATTCAAGAATGAATTTATATCTTGGATTAAAAAGCATTTAAAAAAAGATAAAAATATACAACAAGCTACTTTATTCTAATTCTAATAAACTAAAAGTGTAATTACACTTTTAGTTTCGGTAAATCCCTTTTTCTACTTGCAATTCCAATAACTACAAATACAAGTGTTGTTAATACATATACCCACATAGGAATTGGCACTGGGTCACCTGTAGCATATGAGTGCATTCCACTTAAATAAAAGTTTACTCCAAAATAAGTCATCAAAATCGTCGAAAATGCTAATGTTGAAGCTACTGAAAAAACATATGGAGTATTAAACTTTGGAATAAATCTAAGATGTATCACTAAAGCATAAAATACAATCGCTACATAGGCCCAAGTCTCTTTTGGATCCCATCCCCAGTATCGTCCCCAAGACTCATTTGCCCAAACTCCACCAAGGAAGTTTCCAACTACAAGCATCGCTAGACCCAGGATAAGTGCTGCTTCATTAATAGCAGTAATATGATAGATCGTTCCATCGATATGAGGACGTTTCTCTTTATCCCTAAAGATAAATAAAAGAAGTGTCATAAAACCAAGCATCGCTCCAAGAGCTAAAAATCCATATGAACCTGTGATAATAGATACATGGATTGTAAGCCAATATGATTTAAGTACCGGTACAAGGTTTGTGATCTGTGGATCAATTCCAGTTAAGTGAGCAGTAAACATAAACACACCAGCCATCACAACAGTAGCACTAAGTGCAAGGAGTGATTTTCTAAAAAACAATACCCCAGCAAACATACATGACCATGCAATATAGACTAAAGACTCATAGGTATCACTCCAAGGAGCATGCCCACTAATATACCATCTATGTCCCATAGCAAAAGTTTGTATTAAAAATAGCGTTGCTAAGATCACAAAAATAGCAGTATTCAGCTTTTTTGATTCCCAATTTTTATTAAATACTGTAATAAATGAAATAATAAATAAGATAATCCCTAAAAGAACATACGCTAAAGTTAATTTAGGAAAAATTCCAAGTTCATTAAATAAAATCTCATTATGTATTTTTGATTCACTTGGAATTACATTTTTCCCAACTGTTCTTTGGTATTGTGCAATAAGATCTAAATATTTATTAGCTTCTTGATAATTTGCACCTGCCACATTATCAACAAAACCTCTTGTCATATAGCTCACTACTTCTTGCTGTTTCCCCTCAAAATTTTGCATTGCATCAACTGGAGTAAACCACTTTGTAGTATCATGTCCATGACCATCATCTATTCTTGGATAGATATTAAATAGATTTCCAAAATACACCATATATGCAATATTTGCTCTCTCATCAAGTTTTAAAATATCTTTTTCAAAAGTTCCTCTATGATTTACTTCTACTGCATTTGCTTTTGCTACTAAATCTTTTAGTTTATATCCACCCTGTGCACTAAATAGCTCAGAAAAAGCTACATATTTTCTAGTCTCTTCAAACCCTAACTCTTTTTTTAATTTTGGAGTAGAGATCTTTAACATCTTAATAGATTGCCAAATATCTGGTCGTGTGATCATTCCCATCACTACTTGATCACCATTCATCCCCATTAATGAACTTTTTCTATAAAGTTTATTAAGAATCTCTCTATTTAATGAATCAACTGGCTTCATTCTTCCATCATGAGACTGCACAACTAACTTCCCAAATATTTTTGCTGTTTGTAGTGATTCTTTTTGATATTTATCTAGATAGGCAAGAGTTTCTTCCTTTGTAGGAGGTTTCATCTCCTCAGCTGCTTGAAGTGGTGCATTTAATAAAACCCCTAAAAGTGCAATAATAGCTATTGAATTAAACTGTTTAATATAACGGGTAAGTTTTGCAAAACGTGATTTTTTATCAAACATATTCATTAAAAGTCCTAAAGTCAATAAAAAATATCCAATATATGTAGGAATCGCTCCAGGATCTTTATTCACAGAAAGAACTGTTCCTGTTTCATCTGGGAAATATGAACTTTGAAAAAACTGATATCCACCATATTTTAAAGTTGAGTTCATAAATATTCTATAATCAAACTCTTTATTATTTTCTTTATCAATCAGTGTTACTTCACTTGCATAAGAAGATGGTGACATACTACCAGGATATCTATCTAATTGAAAATCTCTTAATTTTATAGCAAATGGCACAGTTAAAGGTTTTGAGCCATAGGTTACAACAACTTTTGTACCATCTTTAAAAGTAAGATCTCTTACAACCCCTGTTGTTCCTCTTTGCCCTACAAGCTTTACTTGCTGTGTTTCATCACCAAGTGTAATATCTGTAGTGATAAGATTCATAGTAGCCTGCCCTTTTTTTGCAAATTTATATTCAGCAAGGCTAAGATTTAAATTTTTCTCTCCTACAGCGACATCATAACTAAAGTCATTTGAACCAATGGCACTAAACTCTTTTTGAAACTCTTCATAATACTCTTTTCCATCTTTTATAGCTGTAACTTGCATATAAGGTTCAAGTGAGATCATTTGACTTTGACTTTGTCCCTCTTTGATCTGCATAATCCCTTCATATCCTATATATCTAGTAGTACCAGCTCCAATTAGCATAACTACAAAAGAGATATGAAAAATAAACTTAGCTTTTTGTTTCCACATCTTTCTTCGATAAATAATCCCAAGTAAATTGATACAAGTGAGTACCATCACTACTTCATACCAAAGATGGTTATATACCAAAACTCTCGCTGTTGATGTCCCAAAATCATTTTCAATAAACGTCGCAACCCCTGCACCAACACCTAAGAGGACAAATAATACTATCATCATCCAATAAGAAAATAAAATATCTAAAACTTTACCCATTCTACCTAACTACCCTTCATTTTTAGTGAGGGACGATTATACCAAAAGAAGTTTATTATATAATTTAGTATTATTAAACTAATTGATGATGGGAAGCTTTATTAAAGTTTTAGATCCAAGGGAAAATAAT
>CBETOJ010000234.1:0-3046 GCA_965537725.1 uncultured Campylobacterales bacterium
GGAGTTGTGGTCACGCCTTAGATCATTTTTAATATGTCTTGTAGGGCTCATCTCATGAACATCATAAAGGTGATCAATGGTACTTCGAAAATTGAGTCCATCATCATCATACATAGCAAACATTATAAACCTTTAATAAATATTTGTACTATTATGACATATAGATAATTAAAAAACAAGATTGTTTTTTCTAAAATAGCTTTTTAAATACAACACATATAGTGACAAATAAGACTTTTTTGATAGATTAATTGCCTTAATTGATATTAGAAAAAATAATAAAGGAGGATTAAATAAAAAGTAGGTAATATTTTCATAAAGTTTTTGTGAATTTAGTATAGTAATTAAAAATAATGAATTGATCTTAGATGATAAATCTTTTCTTGTTTCTGAAACCGATGAAAAGGGGATCATACGTTTTGCCAATGATGAGTTTTGCCAGTATGCAGAGTATCCATTGGAAGAGTTAGTGGGGCAACCCCACAATATGGTTCGCCATACAGATATGCCAAAAACTGCTTTTAAAGATCTTTGGGAGACTGTTAAAAGAGGTGAAAGATGGAGAGGGTTTGTAAAAAATAAAACAAAAACAGGAAAATTTTATTGGGTATTTGCTACTGTTTTCCCTTTACAAACCTCTGATGGTTCTAAAGGATATATATCTTGTAGAAGAAAAGCTTCTAGAAAAGAGGTGGAAAAATATGAAGCTTTATATCAGCAAATGAGAGCAAAGGAGTAGAAAATGTTTAACCCAATAACTTATAACCCTCAATTTCTAAATAATCTTGGAGTTCGATCAAAATTAGTTTTATTAGTTTCTATCCCTTTAACCTTGATGGTTTTACTTGGAACATATTTTGGATATAAAAGCTATCAAGAAAAGCAAGAGTATGTAAAAACACAAGTGATCATGGTACTCTCTTCAAAGATATCTTTATTGCTTCATGAAACTCAAAAAGAAAGAGGGATGAGTGCAGGATATCTTGGAAGTAAAGGTGAGAAGTTTAAAGAGAAACTTCAAGGACAAAGAGAACTAACCAATACAAGACTAGAAGAGTTAAAAACAGCATATCGTTCAAGTGATAAATCAAATTTTAAAGAAGGGATACTAAATATTTTTGATGATGTATTTACTCGTTTTGAAAATCTATCTAATATACGATCAAAAGTTGATAGATTAAATATCCCTTTAAAAGATGCACTAGGATATTATACAACGATCAATGCAAAGCTTTTAAGTATGATACCCGTTTCAATTGAAGATATTCGTGATCATACTTTGGCACATGATATTTTGGCATATTATAATTTCTTGATGAGTAAAGAAAGAGCAGGTATCCAAAGGGCTGTTGGTACAAATATGCTAGCAAGTCAAAACCTAGCGCTTACAAATAGATTTTTAACCTTGATAGTCGTTCAAAAAACTTATCTAGACCAATTTTTCACTTTAGCACCAAAAGAACAATTAGATCTCTATCATTCTACACTAAAAGGAAATGATGTTGATGAGGTTCAAAAAATAGAAAATGAGATTTTAGCAGGAAATCTCAGTGCGGAGCCAACCTATTGGTTTGATAGAATCACAGGAAAAATCAATCTTTTGAAAAAAGTAGATGATGGTATCTCTTTAGCTATTACAAAAGAAGTGGATGATGCTTTGGTTGAAAAAACAAATATGTTTTATTTTATGATATTACTTTTTATTGTCTTAATAGGATTGAGTAATGCAATAGCACATTTTATGTATCTAAATATTACATCAGAAGTGAAAGAGATCTATGGAGGAATCTTAGGATTTGTAGCATATCTTGAAAGACGTAATAATGAGTTTGATCCAATCCCTTTAAAAGGGAAAGATGAGTTTTGTCAATTAGGGGAGATGATCAATAAAAATGTACTTGCTGTAAATGAATCAACTGAAATCGATATGTTATGTGCAGGGGAAACTATCCTTACATTGAATAAAATGCAAAATGGAGATCTTTCATTTAGGATTCAAAACCCTGCTTCAACTCCGCAGGTTCAAACCTTTGTAAATATTGTAAATCAAACAATGGATATGCAGCAAAATATTTTTAAAGATATTTTAAAAGTATTAAATCAATATGTAGAGTATGATTATACTGCTTCGATTCCAATGGATAAAAAACTAACAGGTGAGTATAAAGAGTTAATTGTAGGGATAAATACTTTAAGAGATTCTATTGTTTCCATGTTAAGAGAAAATAAAAATCAAGGAAATATCTTACAAACAAATTCAACCTTACTTATGAATAATGTAAAATCATTGAGTGAAAACTCCAATCATGCTGCAGCATCATTGGAAGAGACTTCTGCCGCAGTTGATGAGATAACCAATAATATTAAATCAAGTGCTTTAAATATCAATCAAATGGCGAAGTTTTCTAATGAACTTATTGATGTATCAAGTACAGGACAACAACTCGCTAATAAAACCACAGAGTCAATGGATAGTATTAATAATGAGGTCAGTGCAATTAATGAAGCGATCAGTGTAATTGATCAAATCGCATTCCAAACAAATATTTTATCTTTAAATGCTGCTGTTGAAGCTGCTACTGCTGGGGAAGCAGGAAAAGGGTTTGCTGTTGTTGCTGGGGAGGTGAGAAACCTAGCTTCTAGATCAGCTGAAGCTGCTAATGAGATTAAAGCTTTAGTTGAAAAAGCAAGTACTAAAGCAAATGAAGGGAAAAAGATCTCTGATGAGATGATCACTGGATACAATATTTTAAGTGAAAAGATCAATCAAACTATTGGGCTAATTAAAGAGGTTGAAAGCTCAAGTAAAGAGCAAGAGCAAAGAATTATTCAGATCAATGATACCATTGGATCATTAGATAGACAAACACAAGAAAATGCAAATATAGCAACACAAACAAGTGATGCCGCGACTCAAATGAGTGAAATCTCTCACGAGATAGACCAAGAAGTAAATAAAAAGAGATTTTAAGCTCTTTTTATAGTTACAAAATAAATCAAACTCTAATTTTAAATAAGATAATATTTATTTATATTTGTACAAAAA
>CBETOJ010000235.1:0-3040 GCA_965537725.1 uncultured Campylobacterales bacterium
ACTATACCCACAAAGGTTTCCAATATTGGAAATTGTAGAATATTTATTAGTTAAAAGAAGATTGGATGCTTTTTGAAGGCGAATCGATTTTATAAGCTCATAGATATTTTTCCCAAAGGCATCTTTAAAGATTCTATGCATATGAAACTTACTTATTCCAAGATCAAATGCTAGGGAATCGATATTGATATCTGTGTCAATATGTGTATAGATATAAAACATTATATCATTGGCTAGTTGGGTTCTTTTTGTAAGAGTTTCTTTCTTCATAGTAAAATTATAGCACTAGTAAATTAAAACTTGAGCAAAAATAGACAACTTTTTTATGACTTTAAGAGAAGAAAAAAAGATTTTTTTCTTTTACAATGGTGGATATTTTTTGTGGAGAAAATAATGGTAAAAGAGATTAAAAAGATTTTAGTAGCAAATAGAGGTGAGATCGCATTGAGGATCATTCGAGCTTGTAAGGAGCTTGAGAAAATTAGTGTAGCTATTTTTTCAGAAGTTGATACTGAGGGTGTTTGGGTACGTAAAGCAGATGAGTGTTACCCAATTATGGGAGACCCAATTCAGGCTTATTTAGATTATGAAAAGATCATTTCACTAGCAAAAAAAGCAGAATGTGATGCTATCCATCCAGGATATGGATTCTTAAGCGAAAATGCAGATTTTGCTAAATCATGTGAAAAAAATGGGATCACTTTTATCGGACCAAAGCCTGAGCATACTGCACTTTTTGGAGATAAAATGGCTTCAAAAGTGGCTATGAAAAAGATAGGTGTTCCAGTATTAGAAGGGACTGATGAGCCAATAGAAGATAAAAGTCAAGGGGCAAAGATCGCTATAGAGATTGGTTTTCCTGTTATTATTAAAGCGGCATATGGAGGTGGTGGAAGAGGGATGAGAATCGTTCACAAAGGGAAAGATTTTGCTTCAGCATTTGATTCAGCAGTGAATGAAGCAAAAAAATATTTTGGGCGTGGTGAAGTATTTATTGAAAAGTTTGTGGAAAATCCAAGACATATTGAAGTTCAAATTATGGCTGATAAGTATGGAAATGTAGTGCATTTAGGAGAACGTGATTGTTCTATTCAAAGAAGACATCAAAAAGTAATAGAGATTGCTCCATCTCCTAGACTTAGAGAAAGTACTAGAAAAGAGCTTTACAGGGTTGCAACTAAGGCAATGTTTAAATTAGGATATGAAAGTGTTGGAACAGTGGAGTTTTTAGTCGATAATTATGATAGAATATACTTTATAGAAATGAACACTCGTGTTCAAGTTGAACATCCTGTAACTGAGATAATATCTGGAGTTGATATTATCCAGCGAATGATCGAAATAGCTGAAGGTGATAAACTCAAATTCTTACAAGAAGAGATAAGCTTCAGGGGGTATGCTATTGAGTTTCGAATAAACGCTGAAAATCCATTTAAAAATTTTATGCCATCTACTGGTACCATTACTAATTATATGACTCCAGGAGGTCCAGGAGTTCGACTTGATACCAATATGTATTCAGGGTATAAAGTTCCTGCAAATTATGATTCAATGATCGGTAAACTTATTGTTTGGGCACTTGATTGGGAAGGTGCTGTAAAAAAAGCAAGACGTGCACTGGATGAATTTTATGTAGATGGCTTTCCTACAAATATTCCACTTCATAGAGAAATTGTAAAAGATATTGATTTTATGGCTGGAAATCTCGATACTAGTTATTTGGATAAAAAATTGGATGTTTTTAATATGAATGGACAAAATTCCATTGAAAAGGAGGAGAAACGAATCTCAAAAATAGTTGCTTTTATAGAAAAGTTAAAATTAAAGAATTTAACAACAAGACATTAAAAAGGGGTTAGAATGTATCAATCAGAATTAAAAATTATGAATCTTTGGGAAAATAACTATGAAGAGTATGTGGAGAAACATCTTTTAACAAAATTAGAAGCATTTAAAATGATATCTAATGAATTAAATATCTATTTAGAGATTGTTAAAAAGAAAATTGAAAATTATAAAAAATTATAAGAGACTATTCAGCAACTTTTTACCTATGAGAAGTGATAATATCTCTTCTAATAAACTAAGGGATTGAATGGGATTTTTACAAAGACACTCAGGGAAAATAGGTATAGTTGTTGTTATTTTATTTTTTTCTTACCTAGGGTATAATTTATATCACGCTCCTGTTGAGGGTTTAGAAAATAAATTTTTATATCTGATGAAAGAGTATAGTTATATTATTCTTTTTGGTTGGAGTATTATGGAAGGGGAGATGGGTCTTATTATGGCTGGACTTCTTAGCCATACTGGTGATATGTGGCTTCCTATGGCGATCTTTGTAGCTGGTCTTGGTGGTTTTGCTGGAGATCAGATCTATTTTTATATTGGAAGATATAATAAATCTTATGTGCATAAAAATTTTAAAAGTCAAAGAAGAAAGTTTGCTTTAGCTCATCTATTATTGAAAAAATATGGTTGGCCAATTATTTTTGTACAAAGATATATGTATGGTATGAGAACAGTGATCCCAATCTCAATAGGGCTTACTCGTTATAGCGCAAAACTTTTTGCCTTTATCAATCTTATCTCAGCATGGTGTTGGGCAGCTATCACCATTATTCCAGCTTGGTATTTTGGAGAAGAGATTTTAAAAGTCCTTGAAATTGTAAAACAGTACTGGTATATAGCAGTTCCTTTTGGAATGTTAATTGCAGGGTCTATCCTATACTATTTTCATACAGCAACAAAAAAACGCAAAAAAGAGGTAATATTATGAATTTAAATTTAACAACAAAAAAAGTAGAAGCTGATCTAGAGATCGTTTTAGTAAAAAATAAAAAAATAAAAGAAAATAAAGAGCTTTTAAAATCGATTGGTTTTAAGGGTGAAGATGAAGAGTGTGTTTTATTAGCTGAGAGTAAAAAAGTGTACGTGGGGTGTGAAAAAGATCATCATGACTCTATTAGAATAGCAATTGCAACAGCAATTAAAAAAATAAATAGTACAAATTATGAAACCATTACAGTAAAATGTAAAA
>CBETOJ010000236.1:0-3024 GCA_965537725.1 uncultured Campylobacterales bacterium
TTTATTTTACTAAAAATACTATTTTTTAGACAGTAGTATAGTGTCTTAAGTTTTCTAATCTTTATAAGGTTTAGATTTATGAAGCTATTGCATACTGACATCATAAGCTCTTTGCCTAATATTATTAAGTAGTTCAATAAACTGTTCATTTACTTTCAAGATAGTTTGCCGTGCGTGGCTTATAACTTTTCCAGCTATATTATAAAGCTTGTATCTTATAGTTTTAACAGTATGTTTTTGTAAGTTTGTGTCTAAAATTTGCTTGAATAGTAAAAATAGATTGTATGATAAAGTTCCTATTGCAAAGTAAAATGCATTAGCATTAAAGTTTGATGTCGGTAGATAAGATGCGTTAAAACCGTTTTTTAATTCTTTACTCACGAAGTTTGCCTTATGACATTTAGTCATAAGTTTTCCCCTGTTCCTCTCTTTTATATCATCAATCACTCTACCGCCACTATGTTGCATTAATATGAGTGGATAAATATAATCAAATGGACTATATGCTTTATGATGAGTTGATGAGTTTATTTCACTGTTGCATATCTGTTCAAGATTCATACCTTTGAGGTATTCTCCTAATATTGCTACACCTGTTCTTGGTATTAATTTTTCATTGGTCGATTCAATGTTGAAGTTTAATATTGTTTGCATTATAATACCACTCTTTGTAGAGAAAAATTTGCACCTATTTGGTGAAAGATTTGGGATGCTATTTTTCTCTTTGAAATACCTAATTATAGCGGTTTATGGCTGTTTTTCTGATTTGCTATCAATTGATTAGGTTTATGTATCAAATCTTCAATATTTCTAAGAGTTGGTGTTTTTTTCTACCTTTGTAAACAAATTTTAGATAAATTTGATATCGATATCAATGCCCGAAATGTAGGTGATGGAGCTTGTTTTGAGATTAAATACTCAAAACATCTTGATTCAATAGATACAGAAAAAAAGAAGAAAAACTCACCTGTGAAGTTTAGCATGGTACGCTGATTGAAAACTCCGCTCCAGCATAAGATTTATTATCATATCGAAACGTGATATTTTGAGCTCTAATCGTTCCATTCATACCAGATGTCACAAGGTTATAAGTCATACTTAAACCTAATCCTGTCCCTTGGGATTTGTGTTTGGTGGTAAAATATGGATCAAAAATATTTGAAAACACTTCTTTAGGGATCCCTCCTCCATTGTCTGTAAAAGAGAATATTACTTTATCATTCTCTTTTATTACCTTGATTATAAAAAGGTTTTGCGTATGGTTTTGTTCTTTTAATATATCTTTAGAGTTATTAAATAGATTCATAAAACATTGAATCAATTCATTTTCATAACTTTTTATCACAAAATCCTCTTCAATCTGAATAACTATTTGAATATCATGAATCTTTGCCGATGCTTCTATAAGATGAACAAATTTTTCTATCAGGTTTTTCACTGCTAATCTTTTTTGGTGCCTCTCACCTTTGATAAAATCTCTAAAATCATCAATAGTTTGCGAAAGATATTGGGCATGACTATTAATTGCATCACAGGCTTCAAAGAAAAATTCATCTTCAAGTATCCCATACTCTTTTTGTATCTTCATCCCTGTGGCACTTGTAGAGATCACTGAGAGTGGCTGTCTCCACTGATGGGCAATATTTCCTATCATCTCTCCCATTGATGCAAGTTTTGCCTGTTGTAAAAGCTGTTCTTCTTGTTTTTTTAAAAGGGTAATATCTACAATTCCTACTAAACGTAATGTTCCATTTTTGATATCTCTACCTCTAGCTAATAAAGGAACTAGTTCACCATTTTTTGTAATAGCTTCCAATTTATAGGGTTCTGAACTTACTTGTTGCATCTTCTCTTTTACTATTTTATGATATTTTTTAGGGATATAATAAAAGATATTTTTATGCAGCATATCTTTTTTATGCTCATATCCTAATATTTTCAAAGCACTCTCATTGACATCAATACACTTATTATCTTTAAGTATTATAATCCCCTCCATTGTTGCATCGATCAAATCTTCAAACTCTTTAATGGAACGATTCAATAAGAACTGTTTATAGATAAAAAACAAGATCACTGTCAAAGCTGCAATTATGATCTGTGCAAGACTACTATAATCTATTTTTGAAGCGATCTCTTTATTTGTCCACTTTTCACTAATAAGCTTTTTTTGCTCCTTTGAAACTTCTAAAAGTGCTTTATCAAGTACTTTTAAAAGAGTCTCATTATCATCTCTTACCATAATAGCTAGATCATATTTCATCTTTGTATATCCTGCTACTTGCAAGTTATCAAAATCATACATATTTTTATAATATGAAAGTACAGGAAGTGTTGCAATCGTAAAATAAACCTCTTCGTTTTGCACTTTTTCAAAGGCTTCTTTATATCCTTTTGTTTCTACTATCTTCATCTCTGGATATTTCTCTTTTAAAGTTGTAATAAGACCTGAACCTTTCTTTCGAGTCATAGTTTCATCTATAATATCTTCTAAGTTTGAAACTAATGGTTTATTTTCTGAAGTGATCATTGCAAGATCATAACTTAAGTAGGGCCTTGTAAAGTTTGCATACTCTTTTCTTTTTGAAGTGATCGTTGCTGAGGGTAAGATATCACACTTTTTCTCTTTTAGATACTTTTGAGACTCACTCCAACTACTTGTCTGTACAAATTCAAACTCTAAGTGAGTCTTTTCACTAATAAGTTTAAGGATATCAATTGTGATCCCTTTAGGCTGATCCTTATCTAAGAACTCTATTGGAGTCCAGTTTGTATTTATACACATTTTTACTTTAGGGTTTTCGTTAATATATCGAAGTTCAGATAAAGAGAATAAGGAGTTGGAATCTTTTCGTATCCAATTAGATACAATCCCATCAATATCTTGCTCCCTGATAGTGTTTAAGCCTTTTTGCAAAATATTTTTTAAATGAACATTCTCTTTTTGAGTAAAAAAATGTAAAGAGGAAGATTTAAAATCAGTTTGATAGATAGGTTTTATAGAAAAGATATGATTTTTCATTA
>CBETOJ010000237.1:0-3024 GCA_965537725.1 uncultured Campylobacterales bacterium
AAAATAACTATTTTGAAAATATTGACTTTCCATTTGATTAATTTTACAGTTTTCATTAAAGATAATATTTTCATAACCCCAAGATGTTATTGATCTAGTTTCAGTATAAGATAAAAAATTATTCAATGCTGTTTCAAAAGGAACGCCATGTTGATCAATCACTTCTTGTGAAATCCCAGTTAAGTTTTGAATATATGAAGATAGTTTAGGATTTTTTTTAGGTTTTACAAATTGTTGAAAGGGTTCTTCAACAATTTCTTTTTTGATGATGTCAAATTTGATAGCACCTATTTGTATGATTTCAATATATTCATCAGGTCTAGACCAATGTCTCTCCTTTGAACCTTCCCATGCAGTAAATTCGGTATCAACAATGACTATTTCCAAAAGAGGTACCTAAAAGTGATTATCTATTTTTAGTAAGTTAAAGAGTGTATGAACTACATAGTTTTGTTCTATGTCAGATAGACTAGGATAGATTGGTAAAGAGAAACATTGTTCATAGTATCTATCCATATTTGGTGTGTTTTCATTTCCATACCCTAGACTTTTATAATATGGTTGTTTATTGATAGGGATATAATGGAGTTGTACACCAATATTTTTTTCTTTTAATTTAAGAAATAGTTTCTCTTTTGTAATTGAAATGTTTTTAAAATCAATTAAAATTACATAAAGATGGTAAGATGATCTACCATTATTAAAAGTATAAAGTGGTTTTATTAGTGTATTTTTAAATGCTTTATCATAGTTTTTTGCTATTTCAAATCTTCTAGATAAAAAATTTGGTAATTTTTTAAGTTGTGAGATCCCTAGTGCACATTGAATATCAGTGATCCTGTAATTGAAACCTAAGTTATGCATTTCATATTCCCACGGCTTCATATCTTTAGTTTTGACCATACCATGGGATCTTAGAGTGAGTACTCGTTCATATATTTCTTTGGAGTTTGTAGTAATTGCACCACCTTCACCTGTAGTAAGGTGTTTGACAGGATGAAAAGAAAAAATTGAACAATCACTATTTGCACAACTTCCTGCTTTGATATTGTTAAACTCAGCTCCAATGGCATGAGCATTATCTTCTAAAATGATGATATCGTAGGTTCTTTTTAGATACTTCAATTTTTCTTGATCAAGCATATTCCCAGAAAAAGAAACCCCATAGATAGCTTTAATAGATGGATCCTTTTTGAGTTCATTTTCACAAAGTTCTAGATCTATATTTCCATCTTTTGCTATATCTACGAATATTGGTTTTGCTTCTACATATAATATAGCATTTGATGTTGCTAAAAAAGAGTTAGGAGTAGTTAATACTTTATCTCCTTTTTTGAGTAAAACTAAAGAAGCTAAGTGAAGTGCAACAGTTCCATTTGATACTACGACACAATATTTTGCATCACAGTATGAAGATATAGCCTCTTCAAACTCTTTTATTTTAGGACCTGTTGTTAAAAAGTTTGATTGGAGTATATCGACTACTACTTCAATATCACCTTGATCAATAGATTGTTTCCCATAAGGTATAAAATCCATTAAATATCTTTACTCATTTTTAAAAGTTCTTCATTCGTAAGCCATTGTGTATTATTTCCAGAGTTGTATTCAAAGCCTTGTTGAACAGCTTTTCCTTTTTCATTAATGTAATTAGTTGTATAATCATGTTCTGCATTAAATGTAATAGATGGTTGTATAACATAATGATCATGAAACTCTAAAGTGAGATGACTGTCATCTGCTGGACACATTATCTCATGAAGTTTTTCTCCTGGTCTTATACCTATAATTTTATGTGGAAGTTCTGGAGCTATAGCTTTTGCCATATCAACTATTTTCATAGAAGGAATCTTAGGGATAAATATCTCTCCACCTTTCATTCGTTCAAAGTTTTTCAAAACAAACTTAACACCATCTTCTAAAGTGATAAAAAATCTTGTCATTTTAGGATCAGTTATAGGAATCTCTTTTGCATTTTGTTTAACAAGCTTTTTAAAATAGGGTACTACACTGCCTCTACTTCCTACAACATTTCCATATCTAACAACGGAAAATTTAATATCTTTTGTACCCACAAGGTTATTAGCTGCTACAAAAAGTTTATCACTTGCTAGTTTTGTTGCACCATAGAGATTAACAGGATTTGCGGCTTTATCTGTTGAAAGTGCTATAACTTTTGATACATTATTTTCCATGGCAGCATCTATTACATTTTGAGCACCATGAATATTTGTTTTAATACATTCCATTGGATTATATTCAGCTATTGGAACATGTTTAAGTGCAGCTGCATGGATTACATAGTTAACATCTTGCATCGCTTTTTTTAGACGCTCTTTATCTCTCACATCCCCAATAAAATATCTCATACATTTATACTTTTCTATTTTAGGGTTAAAATCCTGAGCCATCTCATACTGTTTTAATTCATCTCGACTATAAATGATAATCTTATTTGGTTTATAGTTTTCTAACAATATTTTGGTATATTTTTTCCCAAAACTTCCTGTTCCTCCTGTAATAAGGATATTTTTTCCATTAAACATCTATGCGTTTTCTCTCTTTTCTATATAATTTAGGGTATTTTTAATAATTTTAATAAGAGTTTCAGTATACTCTAATACTTCTTCAAATACTTCAACTAAAGCATCTTCAATATATTCAAATAAGGCTCGTTTATGGGCATTATTTACTACATCTATAAGTGTACCTTGATTTTCAAACTCATATGCATCTAAAGTTCTGAATATTTTTCTTATTAAAAAATCTATACCTCTACTATATCTACTACATAAAGTTTCAAATTTTCCAAATTCATCAATTGAATACTCTTTTTTTATCCCGATTTGTTGACATTCATTATAGGATATGAGTATCCATTGGAGCTGTTTTTGTAAGAGCACTTTATCATATAAGAGTTTCTCTTTGATCATAGTAACACAGCCCTTTGAAAAATATATCTAGTAAAAGGGTTTTCAAGTTTACCATTATCAAGAACAATATCAAGTTTTTGTTCTCCAAAAT
>CBETOJ010000238.1:0-2998 GCA_965537725.1 uncultured Campylobacterales bacterium
AATATTTCATTTCATACAACTTTTCCCCAAAATATGTGTACTTTTGATATTCTTGACCGTTATATTCAAAAGTTAAAATATGGGTAAAAAGATTTTGATTAAAGTCTTGAAGTATCTCAAACTCTTTGTTAAAAATCTAATACAATACCTTGTGCAATTAAAGTATCTTGAAAAAAAACTTTACATTGTAAATGATTATTTGGGATAGTAGTATCTTGTATATATTCAATAATTTCATTATTAATATTAATGGGAACTTTTTTTGCTTTTATAATAATTTTAAAATCATTAACATTCATACATATATCTCCAACTTTTATATCATTTTATCATAAAGTTTTTAATTTTACTGCAAGTATATTTATTAATTATAAGAAAGGTAAGTGATGGATTTTTTATTTAGAGAATGAAGTGCTAGGTTTTTTCTAAGGGAGTTTACAAGAAGTAAATGACCTGAAAAAAACCTAGTGATGAAGCACTATAAGTAAAAAAGATATTACTTAGATAGTACTTCTTTTACAGCTTTACCAATCTCCGCTGGAGAAACAACAACCTTAACACCAGCAGCTTCTAACGCAGCCATCTTCTCTGTAGCAGTTCCTGCACTTCCACTTACAATAGCCCCTGCGTGACCCATTCTTTTTCCTTTAGGAGCAGTTTGCCCTGCGATAAATGCAACTACTGGCTTTGTAATATTTTCTTTGATATATTTCGCCGCTTGGATCTCAAGGTCTCCACCAATCTCACCGATCATAACGATCGCTTCTGTTTCTGGATCAGCTTCAAACAGTGGTAAAAGCTGTTTATATGA
Source organism: uncultured Campylobacterales bacterium (assembly GCA_965537725.1). GTDB lineage: Bacteria > Campylobacterota > Campylobacteria > Campylobacterales > Arcobacteraceae > JAIOSF01. The sequence continues at coordinate 812 of CBETOJ010000238.1, forward strand.
AAGACCAATAATAGGATCTCCACCGATTCCAACAGCTGTAGTGATACCAAATCCCTCTTTACATACTTGGTTTGCACCCTCATATGTTAAAGTTCCAGATTTAGAAATAAGCCCTACATTTCCTTTTTTGAAGATCATCCCTGGCATGATCCCTATTTTACACTCTTCAGCAGTGATAATCCCTGGACAGTTTGGTCCAATTGTTTTCATACCATGCTTTGTTGCATACGTTTTTGCCATTTGCATATCTCTGACCGGTGCACCTTCAGTGATGATCACTGCTAGTTCGATTCCAGCTTGAGCTGCTTCCATAACTGCATCAGCCACAAAGATTGGTGGAACAAAGATCATAGATACTGTAGCTCCAGTTGTTTTAACTGCACATTTCACTGTATTGAATACTGGTTTTCCTAAGTGCTCAGTTCCACCTTTATTTGGTGTAACTCCACCAACAATGTTTGTACCATATGCGATACATTGCTCTGAATGGAAAGTTCCCTCTTTTCCTGTAAATCCTTGTACGATTACTTTTGTATCTTTATTTACTAAAATTGACATTTTCTAAACTCTCCTTACGCTTTTTTTGCAGCTTCTACAGCTTTTGCAGCACCATCTGCAAGATCAGTTGCAGCGATTACATTATCTATATTTGCATTTTTTAAGATTTCAGCTGCTTCAGGTGCATTTGTTCCATCAAGTCGCACTATTACTGGTACATTTACATCTACCATTTTTGTAGCTTCTAAGATACCATTTGCAATTCTATCACATCTTACGATTCCACCAAAGATATTAACGAATATTGCTTTTACACTTTTATTTTTTAAGATGATCTCAAACCCTTTTGCAACAGTTTCAGCATTTGCTTTTCCACCAACATCAAGGAAGTTTGCAGGTGTTCCACCCATATAGTTAATAGTATCCATAGTACCCATTGCAAGACCAGCACCATTTACCATACAACCGATCTCACCATCAAGTGATACATACGAAAGTCCATATTGAGATGCTTCTCTTTCATCTGGATCCTCTTCAGTGATATCTCTCATATATTCAATCTCAGGATGTCTTCCTAAAGCAGAGTCATCAAATCCCATTTTTCCATCAAGTGCGATAAAATCACCACTTCCAGTTTTTACTAGTGGGTTGATCTCGATCAGTTCAGCATCAGTTTCCATATATACTGTATAAAGTTTTTTAGCAAAGTCTATTAGTTTTGCTTGCTCTTTTTTATCTGTAATATGTAGACCAAATACAAGATCTCTACCATGAAATCCTTGGAAACCAATAGCAGGATCAACTGGAACTTTAATGATCTTTTCAGGAGATTCTTCAGCTACTTTTTCAATCTCCATACCACCTTCAGTTGAAGCCATGATTACAGGTTTTTCTAAAGCTCTATCTAAAACGATACCAAGGTAAAATTCATCTTGAATATCAGCTCCCTCTTCAATATATACTTTTTGAACTGTTTTCCCCTCAGGTCCAGTTTGATGAGTCACAAGATTCATATGTAAAATATCACCAGCATATTTTTCAACTTCTTCGATTGATTTGGCAACTTTTACACCTCCACCAAGTCCTCTACCACCCGCATGGATCTGTGCTTTTACAACCCAAATATTTCCACCAAGCTGGTGAGCTGCTGCTACAGCTTGTTGTGGTGTATTCGCTACTAAACCTTTTGGCGTAGGTACACCATATTTAGCAAAAATCTCTTTTGCTTGATACTCATGAATATTCATCATTTCTCCTATATAAGATTTGAATTTATACAATTATAGCGGGTTAGTGATTTGATTTTTGTAAGAGAAGCGTAAATTAGAATTTTAATTGAAAATAATAGTTACGAATAGTATCATTTTGATACTATTCTTTAGTTTCTGAACTTGTAATGTGTTTCGTTTAGATACTTTACTACACTTTGTTGTTCCTCAGGAAACCATCCAATATTAAAATGTACTGCACAATTAGTAACCCATCCTTTAAGGTCCTTTAGGCTTTTTGCTTTAGACTTCTTAGGATCATATTCATTGTCAACACCGTGACACTTCTGGCAGTTGGCTTCTATATAAAGCTCTTTTCCATCTGAAGCATATACTATTGAGCTAAAAAAAAGAGAGCGAAAAAAGATGTAACGAAAAGTTTCATAGGGGATCCTTTTTGTAAAGATTTATAAGAAATTCT
>CBETOJ010000239.1:0-2998 GCA_965537725.1 uncultured Campylobacterales bacterium
GTTTGTCCATTTAATATATCCTCTCTCCCACCTATTCACAAACCAATTACTATAAAAAGTGGGAATATCTGTACTTCTACTTGCTGATATAATTATAGGTGCTTGTGCTTGAATTTGGCTACCATCGTCTATTGTTATTTTCTCTTTTTTCCATTGCATTAATTTTTATTATAATAAGATCAATAAACTGAGAAGTTGCTGTATCTAGCTTGCCAAATCGATCTTCCATCTCATCTTGTATCTCAAATACCTCTTTTTTAGACTCACAACGACTAAGCCGTCTATAAAGCTCTAACCGAACTCTATCTTCAGAAATATACTCACTAGTGATATATGCCGTGATACTCAGCTTGATATCGACCTCTTTTTGCTCCTCTTTCATCTCTCCACTTAAAGTTGCAATCGCTTCTTCTAACATCTTAAGATATAGCCCATATCCTATTTGTTTGATATGTCCACTTTGTGCTTCTCCAATGATATTTCCGCCACCTCTTATCTCTAAGTCTTGATGCGCTAAAGCGGTTCCACTTCCAAGGTATGAGTTTGATTCAAGTGCTAAAAGTCTTCGAATTGCATCTTTTGTGATCGTTTTTTTATCTTCAACTAAAAAGTAACAAAATCCCTCTTTATCACTTCGTCCAACTCGTCCACGAAGCTGATGAAGATCAGCAATACCAAATCTATCAGCTCCATCTATGATCATAGAATTTGCATTTGGAAGGTGCAATCCAGATTCTACAATACTCGTTGCAAGTAAGATATCAATCTCTCCATTGGCAAAAGCTTCAATAGTCTCTTCACTTTGTTTTTGGGTGATTTTTGAGTGCATCACGGCTACTTTTAGATTTGGGAGTATCCCTAAAATATCCTCTTTTTTTGTTTCAATAGTAGCAATATTATTATAGATATAAAATAGCTGTCCACCACGTCTTTTTTCTCTTAGGATGATCTCTTTGATAAGTTTTTCATCATACTCTTTTACAAAACTTCGCACCCCTAATCTCTCACTTGGAGGTGTTAAGAGTGCGCTCATCCCTTTTACTTTTGATAAGGCTAGGTTTAAAGTTCTAGGGATCGGAGTAGCACTCATAGAAAAGATATGCACATCATTTCTTAGATTTTTAAGCTTCTCTTTTTGTTTTACCCCAAATTTATGCTCTTCATCGATAACCACAAGAGCCAGATTTTTACACTCTACACTTAAAAGTGAATGGGTACCAACAACTAGATCGATCTGCCCTTCTTTTAAAGATTTTTTTAAAGCATTTTTCTCTTTTGTTGTAGTTTTTCCATCAAGTTTTGCTACTTTTACTCCAAATGGCTCAAGTCGTTTTTTGATCCCTGCAAAATGTTGATTAGATAAAAGTGTAGTGGGACATACAAATAAAGCTTGATATCCATTTAAAATAGTAGCCAGCAATCCATTCATTGCCACCTCTGTTTTTCCAAATCCAACATCTCCACTTAAAAGTCTATCCATTACAAGACCTGAGTTTATATCTGCTAAAAGTTCTTTGACACTTCTAGTTTGATCTTTGGTATATTCAAATCCTGCTTGATTTTGAAAAAGTTTCAACTCCTCTTTAGTTGTATCGATATAAAGCCCTTTGGTTAGCTCTCTTTTTGCAGCAATTCCTATAATATCATTAGCAATAGCAAAAAGCTTCTCTTTGACTTTACTTTTTAATTTAGCAAAGCTCCCCTTACCAAGTTTATCAACAACTGCTATAGATCCACTATCTGCTAAATATCGATCTATTATCCCAATATTTTCAACAGGGATTAAAAGCCTATCATCTCCCGCGTATTGTACCACTACAAAATCACGCTTTGCTCCCATCACCGTAACTGGTTCGATCCCTTTAAACTGCCCTATTCCATGCACTTCATGAACCACAAAATCATCTTTTGTCAATTCATCTAAAACAATCTTTGGCTTTTTCTTTCTTCGTTTTTTTACCTCTTTATTTAAAGAGATAATCACCTCATCATCGGAGACTAGATTGATGATCCATGGAGCATAAACTATATTATTAGAACTGTTTTCCACATAATTGATATTTGTATCTTCTTTTGGGAAAATCTCTTTGTATTTTGAAAGTAAAAGATCGTAGGATCTTACTTTTCCCTCAGTAGAACTTACAATAGTGACCTTTTTATCTTTATGAAACTCTAAAAATTCACTTACATTGGCAACATCAACTTGCTTATATTTTTCATCTTCTAAAATAGGTGTGGTAGATAAAAGCTCCTCTTTTTCTATCCTAAGTTCATCAAAGATATAAACCTCTTCTATCTCATCAAGGGCTTCTTTTGTAATAGACGAGCGTAACTCTTTTGTATAATAACTTGCTTCTTCATCCAAAAACCAAAACCCTAAAGAGTGGATATCTTTTTCAAATACCTCAATACCACTCGCTTCAATCTTTTCATTAAGTCTATCAAGCTTCTCTTCATCAAAAGCTAAAAATGAAGCAGAAACTGTAGCTTTTTCAAGTTCATCAGCTTGAGACTTTTGTGTCTCAATATCAAATCTTCGAATCGATTCAACCTCATCATCAAAAAGTGATATCCTATATCCAAACTCTTCATGAGGAGGACAAATATCGATAATATCTCCACGAATGGAAACTTCACCAGGTTCACTTACAATATCTACAAAATAGTATCCCCAATTATATAGCTTATCTTTTAATTCATCATGTTTTAGAGTATCTCCAAACTCAATCTCTAAAGAATCAAAACAGCTTTTTTTTGGAAGCGGATAGGAAGCAGTTCGAACAGGAACAATCAAAAGTTTATTTTGCTTTTTATAATTGTGATACTCTTCAAGTGTTGCTGTCAGTTCTTTGATCTCATCAGAAAATGACAAAAGATCATCTCCAAAATTTGCCCGTAGATCACTAAGCACAAAAGGCTTTTTCCCTAAATAAGCTGCGCAATCATACGCCATTAGCGATTGCTTCTCATCTGAAACGATAAGAAGCTCTAAATCTTT
>CBETOJ010000240.1:0-2994 GCA_965537725.1 uncultured Campylobacterales bacterium
TATACTATTCATATTTATATTTTTCCTAATAATAGCATCTAAAAAACAACGAAAGTAAATAGATTGCATATTGTTATGTAAAAGATTAAAATTGATTTTGTTTTAGAAGTAAATTTTTTAGGTTTAGTCTAGAAGAATCTAGACTAAATATAAAAAATATACAACTACAAATTAGAAGTATATTTTTTAGGTTTGTGATTCACGGCTCTTGGAGATTGTTACTACTATGTTGATATAGAATTGTACAAAGGAAAACAATTCTAAACTAATGGTTTGTTGTTAAATTTCGTAATCTAATTATAAGCTATCTAAATGAAGTGAAAATGAAATAAAGTTAATTTATCATTTAAATTTCTAAGACTGCACTGAATTTTACTTTTTCAAGGTCAATATGAAGTTTTCCACCCTCATAAATAGCACATCCTGTATCTGTTTCATGGACTATCACTTTTTTTATATCAAGCCCTAAAGAGATTGCATGATCATAGATATGCACTGCGAATTGTTCTGCAGTTGGGTTATATGGTACGATCATATATCGCTCATTAAGATTTTCTACCACACTCATTAGATACTCATCTTGATCATATACGATTAAAGAGTGATCAAATGCATCCAAAAACTTGCTCAGCTTCTCCTTAAGCAATTTAAAATCCATAACCATATGAGCATCATCAAGCTCTTCACCAGATAAAAATATTTCAAACTTATAAGAGTGTCCATGGATTCCTCTACACTTTTGTGTATAGGCTCCAAGGACTCTATGAGCTGCTTCTGCTTTAAAAAGTTTTCTTATAACCATAAATACTCCTAAAGAGTTCCCTCTATACAAGTGGTATCAAAACCACCTCGAATATTATACTTTGTAGTAAGTCTTAGTCTATCTGTTTCAAGTACTTTTTTTAGATCATCATATAATCTTTTCGTAGCAGCTTCTTGATAGATCCCTACATTTCTAAAACTTGTAAAATAGTATTTCAGTGACTTTAGCTCAACTAGTTTATTTCCCTCAGGGTAATACTCTATCTTTACATAAGCAAGATCTGGAAGACCACTAAAGGGACACACTGCACTAAACTCATTTGTTTCAGTGATAATAAGCTGTTTTGGACTATCAAACTCAAATGTCTCTAAAAAATCTGTTCGAATATGCTCCTCACCTACAAAATCAAAGGTCATCCCCTCAGCAACTGCCATATTATTCTCCTACTCTTTTTAAATATTCATTCCAACCATTTTCACGTAGTTTACACGCTGGACATTCACCACATCCATATCCCCACTCATGAAACTTTGTTCTATCACCATTATAACATGTATGGCTAAGTTCAATAACTGATTCTAATACATCTTCTTCTTTTGACAAAGCAAAAGTATCTGCTTTATCTAAGAACATTAAAGGATAATGAAACTTTATATCTCGTTCACTTCCTAAATTAAGTGATTGCTCTAAGCTTTTTACAAACACCTCTCTACAATCAGGATATCCTGAATAATCAGTTTGACACACTCCAGTTACAAGATGATCAAATCCTATCTTTTGAGCATATGCATGAGCAATAGTAAACATCAAAGCATTTCTATTTGGAACATATGAAGCAGGTAAAGACTCATTTGCATCATGTTTTTCATTGATATCTCGATCTTTATTTACTAGAGCACTATCACTAAGCTGTGCAAAAGTATCCACATGAAATACGGTATTTTTTACATCATATTTTTTTGCGATCTTCTCAGCTTGTTCTATCTCGATACTATGGCGTTGCCCATAATCAAAGGTGATAGTCTCGATTTGATCAAATCTTTTAAGTGCCCAACCAAGACAAGTAGTACTATCTTGACCACCACTAAATATAACCAATGCTTTTTTCATTATTCTATCTCCAATAATTTATGCAATTGAGGACTAAGTTTTAGATGAGGATTGTTTTGAACAAACTCTATACAAAACTTCATATTTTCCATATCTGGAGTATCCATATTATTTTGTGGTTGGATATATATTTGCTTATCTGTTTGAAAGTTTAATATCTTTTCTATTTTTGAAGAACTACTTACAATAAACTTCACTTCACTAAATCCACCACTTTTTATATTATCCCAATCTTTTGGACTATAAGTGATCCAATCAGCCTTTGCTACATTTTCAAATTTAAATCCATTTGTCTCAATCGCTACAAAATAGCCTTTATCTTGTAAAAACTCAATAAACGAATTGAGTTCATAAATAGTCGGCTCACCGCCAGTGATAATAAGATGCTTTGATGGATATTGAGCAATTGTTTCTAAAAGTTCATCATAACTATACTCTTCATATCCCTTTTTGTGATCAAGATCATCGCAAAAACTGCACGATAGATTGCAATCAAAAAAACGGACAAAAATAGAAGGAGTTCCTATAAACTTCCCCTCACCTTGAATAGAATAAAAAATATTTGCTATTTTTAATTGCATATTATCTATATTACCTTTTTAATATTATTATACTAAAAAAGCCTTACTTGATCAACTTTAAAAGTTGATCAAGTAAGGCTTTGTTTAAATGGTACGCCCAGAAGGATTCGAACCCTCAACCACCGGGGCCGAAACCCAGTGCTCTATCCAGTTAAGCCATGGACGCATCTGTTTGATTAGTGTTATTATAGCGAAAAGAAAGATAAAAGTTTCCTTTTAACTCTCCTTACATATATGTTCTTAAAATTACAGTCTAGACTCGTATCTTCTAAGCATATAAAGTTTTTTAAGCATTTTCTTTCTAGCATTGATTTTTTGTTTCTTCTTCTTTTCAGGATTAGATTCAAAATATCTTCTAGCTCGAGTTTCTGTAACGATCAGAGATCTATCACATTGCTTTTTAAATCTTCTGTACGCTTCGTCGAAAGATTCGCTATCTTTTACTTTAATTCCAGGCATATAATCACCCACTTTCGTTTTAATTTTTGGAAGCAGATTATATATAAATGATTCTTAACGTTAGTTTAAGTATAATAATAT
>CBETOJ010000241.1:0-2962 GCA_965537725.1 uncultured Campylobacterales bacterium
AGTGGATAGAGATCCAAGGGGATAAAAAAGAGCAGATTATAAAAGTGCTTGAAGCTGATGGATGGAAATTTAGAAAAAAATAAAAAGGAGATAATGTATGCAAAAAGTATTTAATGAAGTAAGATCACTAGATAAGAGATGTTATGAAGAGTATGGTCTAAGTGAAGATATCTTGATGGAGCATGCAGCAAACTCTCTATGCACTTTTATAGAAGATATCTTTGAGAGTGATTCAAATATTTTAATCACCAGTGGAAGTGGAAATAATGGAGCAGATGGTATTGCATTAGCAAGACTTTTACAAGGAAAATATGATGTTACTTTATATCTTCCTTTTGGAACAAGTTCAAAGATGAGTGAACTTCAACTAAAACGGGCAAAACTAGTTGGAGTAAATATCATTAACAATTTTCCACTCCAAACAAATCATTTTGATATCGTAGTAGATGCGCTCTTTGGAACAGGGCTTAATCGCCCTCTTGATCCAAAAGCTATCACTATTATTGATCAGATGAATAAGATAGATGCATATAAGATCGCTTGCGATATTCCAAGTGGAATAACTCATCATGGAAGCATTGAAGAGATCGCCTTTAAAGCTCATACTACTATAACTATGGGAGCTTTGAAAAAATCTCTTAAAACAGATATGGTAAAAGATTTTGTAGGGGAAGTGATCGTAGCTGATCTTGGAGTACAAAGAGAACTTTATGAGGGTGATACAAACTGTTTTCTCTTAGAGATGAGTGATCTTAAACTTCCTTTACGTGAACAACAAACTACCCATAAAGGGACTTTTGGACACTTTGCTGTAATTGTTGGTCAAAAAATAGGTGCTGGAATCTTATGTGCAGAAGCTGGATTTGCTTTTGGAGCTGGACTTGTAAGTGTTATAGATCATCAACCACTTCATCCTCCTTATCATATTATGGAAAATCACCAGCTTCCAGATAATACTACAGCTATTGCTATGGGGATGGGTCTTGGAACCTATCTACAAGAGGAGATATGTGAGATCTTAGAAAATGATATCCCAAAAGTGATTGATGCGGATCTTTTTATGAAAAAGATATAATAAAAGTATTAGAAAAAACAAATATTGTTTTAACCCCTCATCCAAAAGAGTTTTGTTCACTTCTTAAGATTTGTGATCTAGGTGATATCGCTATTGAGACACTCCAAAACAATAGATTTAAATATGTGGAACTTTTTTGTACCACATATCCTAATATAGTTCTTTTATTAAAAGGTTCAAACGTATTAATAGGACAAAATGAAAAGATCTATATCAATACCTATGGATCAAATAAACTAAGCTTTGGGGGAAGTGGAGATATATTAAGTGGTCTTATAGGATCCTTACTTGCCCAAGGGTATAGTTCAATTAATGCAGCTATTAGTGGAAGCTTAGCCCATACAAAAGCTGCAGCACACTATAATAAAAACAACTATTCTATGACTCCAATGGATCTTATAGAAAAGATCAAGAAGATCTAATGCAGCCTTTTATCGTCCAAACCACAACAAACTCATACAAAGAGGCAAAAAAAATAGCTAAGATACTTTTGCAAAAAGAGTTTGCAGCGTGTGTACAGATCTCAAAAATAGACTCTTTATATATGTGGGAAAATGAACTTTGTGAAGATAAGGAATATCTCCTTACAATTAAGACAAAAAAAGTCCACTATAAAAAAATCGAAAGGGAAATAAAAGAGAATCATAGCTATGATGTGCCCGAAATAATTGGTTTTGATATAGATAAAACATCAAAAGAGTATAAGGATTTTATCAAAGTAACTTGTAAAAACCAACTATGTAACTGGAGGATAAATAATGAATGACAATATTTTAAAAATTGGAAAATATGAGTTTAATTCACGTTTAATAGTAGGAAGTGGAAAATATAAAGACTTCCAAACAACGCGTGAAGCAACCCTAGCAAGTGGTAGTGAGCTGATCACTGTAGCGATTAGAAGAGTAAATATCACAAATCCTGATGAAGAGAATCTATTAGATTATTTTAAAGATACCAATGTAAAACTTTTACCAAATAGTGCTGGATGTTTTACAGCTGAAGAAGCGATCACTACTTTTAGACTTATGAGAGAAGCTACAGGGATAGATATCATCAAACTTGAAGTGATCGGTGATGCACAAAAAACATTGTATCCTGATGTGATCGAGACTATAGAAGCTTGTAAAGTACTGAAAAAAGATGGCTTTACTATTATGGCGTATACGAGCGATGATCCTATTATGGCAAAAAGACTAGAAGATGCTGGAGCTGATGCAGTTATGCCCCTTGCTGCTCCTATTGGAAGTGGACTAGGTATTCAAAATCCATACAATATTGCTTTTATCAAAGATGCTATCAGCGTACCTGTGATCGTAGATGCTGGATTAGGGTGTGCAAGTGATGCAGCATATGCTATGGAGCTTGGAGCTGAGGGTATTTTGGCAAATACAGCTATAGCACAAGCTCAAAATCCTATGGCAATGGCTGAAGCTTTTAAATATGCTACTATTGCTGGAAGACTAAGCTATAAAGCTGGAAGAATCCCTAAAAAGCCTTATGCAACGGCTAGTTCTCCTATTGATGGATTGATTCAATTTTAATAAAATTTAGGAGAAAAAAACTAATTTCTTCTAAATTTTAAAATTTCTTTGATTTACTCTTGACAATATCAAAAAATTTCTATATAATTCCAGTCCTTTTTAAGAGAAACGGAGTGTAGCGCAGTCTGGTTAGCGCACCTGGTTTGGGACCAGGGGGCCGGAGGTTCGAATCCTCTCACTCCGACCATTTAAAAAGATGTTATTTTAAAACTTAATATTAGTAAAATTATATCTCATATGGTAGGTATAGCTCAGTTGGTTAGAGCATCGGGTTGTGGTTCCGAGGGCCGTGGGTTCAAATCCCATTACTTACCCCACTATTTTATTAATATAGTTATGCGCGCGG
>CBETOJ010000242.1:0-2961 GCA_965537725.1 uncultured Campylobacterales bacterium
AGTGTAAAAGAGAACCTTTCCCAAAGTTCAATTAATCTTTTAGATAAAAAGCTTCCATATTTTTATAAAATATATTTAGAAAACTTTCCAACCACATCAAAACTTGTGGAGATTAGAAAAGAGCTTCAAAAGATCAAAAATGTAAAAAAACTAGAGACCTTTTCCAATGATCATAGTAAGATCTATTCTCTTTTGATCTTGCTTCAAGATATTGTATTGGTACTTTTTGTGATCGTCTTAGCCCTTTCACTTTTACTTCTTTCAAAACAGATTAAGATATGGTTTTTTGAACATAGTGAGAGGATCTCAATTATTCAGCTTCATGGTGGATCTTTGATGTATGCTTCAAAACCTATTATCAAAATCATATTTTTAAGTGCATTTATCTCAAGTGCAGTTGTAATAGGGGTGCTATTTTTAATTGCAAATAATCTTTCAGTTATTATGCAGCCTGAAATACTCTCAATTTTACCACAGGTGATCCATTTAGAGTTTGAAGCAGTACAGATATTAGCTTTGTCTTTTATTATCCCATTTATTACGTTTTTTGGATTGCTGATTCAATATAAAATGAAATAGTGATGATTAGATATAGTTTTTTCTTTTTTCTCTTTGTTATCTCCTCTTTTGCATCTATTGCAGAGATAGATAAAAAGATCGATCAAAATAAAAAGCAGATTGAGAATGTATTAGAGAGAAAATCAAGTATAGATAAAAATATTCAAAATCTAGGCGATAAGATCAATAAAGAAGAGTCTGAATATGGTCAGATAGTTGATATCTTAGAAAAAACAAACACCCAACTTCTTTTAAATAGAATGAAACTTTCAAATGCAAAATCGAAAGTAGAGACTCTTCAAAGTGAAGCCCAAAAGTTAGAAAAAGAGAAGCTTAAAACCGAAGAAGATGTTTTAGAGTTTGTGATAGAAAAATATGCTATGAGTATGGGGATCGATCAAGCAGATAAAGAGTCTATGAAAGATGTGATCGCAAAAGAGACCTATACTTTGATCTTTGATAATGTAAAAGAGGAGATCACAGAACTTAATATCAAGTATCTAAAAATCAATAAATCAATCCGTGAAAATGAACAAAAGATTAGAGAGATAGATCAGTATATCAAAAAGCAAAATGCGATTCAGAGAAAATATGAAAACCTTGTAGCAATTCATGAAAAAAAGCTAAACTCTTTAAAAGGAAAACATAAACAATACCAGACCCATTTACAATCTTTAGTGAATAAACAAAATGAGATCACAGATCTTTTAGGAAGCTTGAATATTCTAAAAAAAGAAGAGATCAAAAAAGAAGAAGAGCGTATCAGAAAAGAAAAAGAGGAGCAAAGAAGAAAAGAGTTAGCAAGAAAACGAGCTGAAGAGAGAAAAAAAGCATTGGCTAAAAAAAAGGAACAAGAGCGACAAAAAGTAGCTTCTCAGGCAAAAAAAGCTTTAAAAAAGAAGTTTGTTGATGCAACAACAGAAAAAACAAAACCTACAAAAGAGCTTGCACTTGATAGAAAAAAACTTGATGATGATATAGATATAGAGGTTCGAAAAATAGGATCTTCTGCTAAAGGGATCAAGATCTCAAAATATAATGGGCAAAAAACAATGGCCCCATTAAAATCATATGCTGTGACAAAAAAGTTTGGAAAGTATTATGATAAAGTATATAAGATGGAGCTGTTTAATGAGTCTGTTTCATTAAAGACAAAAATTCCAAATGCAAAAGTATTTAGTATCTTTAAAGGGCAGGTTGTATATGCCAAACAAAACTCAGGACTTTTAGAGAATGTTGTGATTGTAAAGCATCAAAATAATCTGCATACTATCTATTCTCATCTTGATAAAATCGCACCTACACTAAAGGTTGGAAAGTGGATCCCTAAAGGGTATGTGGTTGGGCGTGTGAGTGATACATTAGAGTTTCAGGCTACAAAAAATAGTAGATATATAGATCCATTAAAATTAATAAAATAGGATAACAATGAAAGCATTAGCATTATTTAGTGGTGGATTAGATTCCGTACTAGCAATGAAAGTTATAAAAGATCAAGGGATCGAGGTAGTTGCAGTTCATATCAATATTGGATTTGGATCAACAGTAGATAGAACAGAACATCTTAAAAATATGTGTTCTCAAATAGGAGTTGAGCTTCAGATCTTAGATCTAAGAGAGATCTATTTAGATGAAGTATTATTTGATCCAAAATATGGATATGGCAAAAATTTTAATCCATGTATCGATTGTCATGGGTTTATGTTCAGGCATACAGGAAGACTTTTAGAAAAGTTTGATGCGGATTTTATGATAAGCGGTGAAGTGATTGGACAACGTCCTATGAGTCAGAGAAAAGATGCACTAGAAAATGTGAAAAGTCTTAGTGAACAAGATGATTTGATAGTAAGACCTTTATGTGCCAAACACCTTCCCCCATCAAAACCTGAAAGAGAAGGTTGGGTAAAAAGAGAAAACCTTTTGGATATTAGCGGAAGAAGTCGTCAAAGACAATTGGAGATGGCAAAAGAGATAGGACTAAAAGATTTTGAATCTCCAGGAGGAGGATGTCTTTTAACAGAAGAACAGTTTTCTAGTCGTCTAAGAGATTTTGTAGATCATGACACTCTAGAAATTGATGATATCAATACTTTAAAAGCTGGTCGTCATCTAAGACTTCCTGATGGAGCAAAACTTATTATTGGTCGTCATAAAGAGGATAATGAAAAGCTTGAAGCAACACAAAGTGATAAATATTATAAAGGTCGAATTCAAAATGCCACAGGACCTTTTGTACTTTTCCAAAAAGATGCTTCAGAGGCTGATAAAAAACTAGCAGCACAGCTGATCGTAACATATGGAAAAACTGAACTTGATAAAAGATATAATGTAAAATTCTTTGATAATGAAAAAGAAGTATTTCAAATAGAAGCTTTAAAACTTCCTTCAAAAGAGGAAGCTTCT
>CBETOJ010000243.1:0-2956 GCA_965537725.1 uncultured Campylobacterales bacterium
TGTCGGGAATGTAGGTACCAAAGGTAATATAGAATGCTAAACTAAAATTTAAATCAAATAACTACTAAAAATTATATTAACTATTATTAAACTATAAAACCATAACTTTTCGATATACTATATCCTTTAATTTTATAGGATATATACAAAATGACAGAAACTATCAAAGTATTTAAAGCAAATGAAAATAATCTAAAAAACATAGACCTAGAGATCCCTAAAAATAAACTTATTGTTTTTACAGGACTCAGTGGAAGTGGAAAGTCAACCCTTGCATTTGACACTCTTTATGCTGAGGGGCAAAGAAGATATATAGAATCTCTTTCAGCCTATGCACGACAGTTCTTAGGGAAAATAGGGAAACCTGATGTGGAGAGAATAGAGGGGTTAACTCCTGCAATTGCTATCGATCAAAAGACAACTTCTAAAAATCCACGTTCTACTGTTGGAACAATCACTGAGATATATGATTATCTAAGACTTTTATACGCTAGAGTAGGGAAACAACATTGTCATAAGTGTGGTGAACCTATTTCTCAAATGTCAAGTTCAGATGTTATTGATCAGGTATTAAAATTACCAGAAAACTCTAAGATAGTTATTATGGCACCTTTAATAAATAGAAAAAAAGGAACTTTTGCTGAGCTTTTTGAAAGCTTACGAGCTAAAGGGTATGTAAGAGCACAAGTTGATGGTGTAATGGTTCGACTTGATGATGAGATTGAACTTGGAAAATCTCAGATGCATACAATTAAAGTGGTAATCGACAGAGTTGTAGTCAAAGAGGAAAATAAACAAAGAATCGCAGAAGACGTTGAAAAAGGTCTAAAAGAGGCTTTTGGTGAGCTTGAAGTTGAAGTGATGAACCATGAGGAAGTAGGGTGTGAGAAACATATTCACTACTCTGAACATATGGCATGTTTTGACTGTAAGATATCTTTTGAGCCACTTGAACCTCTTAGTTTTTCATTTAACTCGCCAAAAGGTGCTTGTAGTGCTTGTGATGGTTTAGGAATCAGATACACCCTTGATATGAAAAAAGTGATTGATGAAGAGCTTAGCGTGGATGATGGTGCTGTTAAAATCATCTATGGATTTAACAAAGGGTATTACTTTAAGATGTTAAAAGCGTATTGTGAAGGAGCTGGTATTGATACTAGTAAACCTTTTAAAGAGCTTGATTCTCATGAACGAGGAAAAATACTCAATGGTGGAATAGAAGAAGCAAAGTTTACTTGGAAACGTCATAAGCTTACTCGTAAATGGGAGGGGGTGATCAAGATCGCTTACGATATGGTCAAAGATGAAAAAGATATGGAATCTTTTATGACTGAAAAAGTATGTGATGTATGTGGTGGACATAGACTAAAAGCTCCATCACTTGCAGTAAAGGTTGCAAGTAGTGGTATTGCTAATATTTTAGATATGCCGATTGAGCAAAGTCATGCATTTTTTCAAGATGAGAAAAACTTTGAATACTTTAACAACCAAGAGGAGATGATATCAGCTCCTATTTTAAAAGAGATCCGAGAGAGAATTTTCTTTTTATATGATGTAGGACTAGGATATATTACTCTTGGGCGTGATGCAAGGACGATTAGTGGAGGGGAAGCTCAAAGAATTAGAGTGGCTTCTCAAATTGGTTCTGGTCTAACTGGTGTAATGTATGTACTAGATGAACCGTCTATTGGACTTCATGAAAGAGATACTGCAAAACTTATTAAAACACTTAAGGCCTTACAAGAAAAAGGGAATACTGTAATTGTAGTTGAACATGATAAAGAGACTATGGAAGCAGCTGATTTTATTGTAGATATTGGACCAAATGCTGGTAAGTTTGGTGGAGAGGTTGTATTTGCTGGAAGTATGAAAGATCTTCTTAAAAAGAAGACTTTAACAGCTCAGTATTTGAATGGAACTAAAAAGATAGAGTATTTTCACAGACGACCACAAGAAGAGTTTATCACTATTAAAGATGTAAATCTGAATAATATCAAAGACTTAGATGTAAAAATTCCTCTTAAAAACCTTTGTGCGATCACAGGAGTAAGTGGAAGCGGAAAGTCTTCATTAATCTTACATACTCTTTTACCTGTTGCAAAAGAGCTTTTAAATCATGCAAAAAAAGTACAAAAGGTAGATGGTGTAAGTATTGATGGACTTGATAAACTTGATAAGGTTATCTATCTTGATCAGTCACCAATTGGTAGAACACCTAGATCAAACCCTGCAACATATACGGGAGTAATGGATGATATTAGAAAGCTTTTTGTTGAAACAAAAGAAGCAAAACTTCGAGGGTATGCTCCTGGGAGATTTAGTTTTAACGTAAAAGGTGGACGATGTGAGAAATGTCAAGGGGAAGGGGAGATCAAGATCGAGATGCACTTCTTACCCGATATTATGGTCAAATGTGAGGACTGTAATGGTACTAGATATAATCCTCAAACCTTAGAGATACTTTACAAGGGTAAATCGATCTCAGATGTGTTAAATATGTCTATAGAAGAAGCGTATGAGTTCTTTGTAAAGGTTCCAAAGCTTCAACAAAAGCTTAAAACACTTCTTGACGTTGGTCTTGGATATATCACATTAGGACAAAATGCCGTGACACTAAGTGGTGGTGAAGCTCAAAGAATAAAGCTAAGTAAAGAGCTTAGTAAAAAAGATACAGGAAATACTCTGTATGTATTGGATGAGCCTACTACAGGGCTTCATTTTGCCGATGTGGATAGATTGACTAAAGTATTACATCATCTTGTAGAACTTGGAAATAGTGTGATTGTGATTGAGCATAACCTAGATGTGGTTAAAAATGCAGATTATGTAATAGATATGGGTCCTGAAGGTGGAGCCAAAGGTGGACAAGTGATCGCTGAGGGTACACCAGAAGAATTAGCAAATAACCACAAAAAAACAAAAAGTTATACAGGGTATTATTTAGAAAAAGAATTGG
>CBETOJ010000244.1:0-2904 GCA_965537725.1 uncultured Campylobacterales bacterium
TCAACTCATTATAATAGTAATTTAGAAGAATTTCAACCAAGAGTTGAGAAACTCAAACAAAATATTGCATTAGTAAAAAATGCTTTACAAATACACTAACCAAAATAATTTTAACGTACAATTGGCTATAATTATCAATAAAAATATAAAGATATGACAAATGAATGAAATAATAGAAGCAATCAAAAAATCAACGATAGAGATCAAAAATATCATTATAAAAGGTGATACAGATAAAAGTGAACAACAAAATTCAACAGGTGATACACAACTTAAACTAGATATTGCTAGTGATGTAGTAATTGAGAGAAACTTCAAACAGATTAGTAGTGTAAAACAGATCGTCAGTGAAGAGCAAGATCACATTGTAGATATCAATGAAGATGGAAAATACTATATAGCATATGATCCACTTGATGGAAGCTCATTAGTAGATGTGAACCTCTCTGTAGGATCTATTTATGGTATTTATGAAAATGGTTTTAGTGGAGCAAATATCATTGCTTCAGTTTATGTGGTATTTGGACCGCGAGTTGAGATGATCATTTGTGATGGAGAGTCTGTAAAGCTTTATAGAATGAATGGACAAAAAGAGTTTAACTACATTCAAGATCTCAATATGAGTGAAAAAGGGTCGATAAACTCTCCAGGATCAACGCAACAATGCTGGTATGATAATCATAAAACTATGATTAATGAAATGTTTAAAGATGGATATGATCTTACATATAGTGGTGGGATGGTACCTGATCTTCATCATATCCTTTTACGAGGTGGTGGATTATTTTCATACCCTGGAGCTAGTGACAAACCAAATGGAAAGCTTAGACAGCTTTTTGAAATTTTCCCTTTTGCTCATATGTTTGAAACTGCAGGTGGGGCTGCAATTGATGGAAGTAAAAGAGCCTTAGATATTACAACTGAACACATCCATGATACAAGCCCATGTTTTTTTGGAAGTAAAATAGAAATTGAGCGTGTAAGAGCTGCTTATAACTAAATGGGCGATACAGAACAAAAAGATCAATGGAAAATAGCTCTTGAAGAGGAGCTACAAAAATTACAAATGTGTCAACAATCAAAAAACTTAGACACATGCTCTAAATGTGAACTTATTTTAACTTGTGAAATAAGAAAAAACTATATACTTGCTGTATATGAAAGTATGAATAAAGGAAGTGGTGGTGGATTCGAATTTTAATGGGATTCTTCCTAGTCCATGTTATGTATGTGAAGAGGCGCTTTTAGAAAAAAATCTAAAACTTTTAAAATATGTTCAAGATGAAGCAGATGTAAATATTCTTTTAGCATTAAAAGGATTTGCTTTATATAGTAGTTTTGATCTCTGTAAACAATATCTTAAAGGGTGTTGTGCTAGTGGATTAAATGAAGCAATATTGGCCTATGAGGAGTTTAGAGAAGAAGTACATACTTACTCCCCTGCTTTTAAACCAAATGAGTTCCCAGAAATCTCTCGTATCTCTAATCATATAGTGTTCAACTCCTTCCAACAATTAGAACTCTATAAAGATCAAATTCAATCAAAAAATAGTATAGGTATACGGGTCAATCCAGAGGTATCTACTGTGGAAGTTGATCTATATAACCCTTGTGCTCCTTATAGTCGTCTTGGAAG
Organism: uncultured Campylobacterales bacterium; assembly: GCA_965537725.1. Lineage (GTDB taxonomy): Bacteria > Campylobacterota > Campylobacteria > Campylobacterales > Arcobacteraceae > JAIOSF01. The sequence goes on from CBETOJ010000244.1 coordinate 1,637, forward strand.
CACTTTAAAAAAATTTCCTGATACTTTACCTCCAATTATTGAAGGGCTTCATTTCCATGCTCTTTGTGAGCAAAATGTAGATGCTCTTGCACAAGTCCTAGAAAAGTTTGAAGCAAATTTTTCAAAATATTTCTCACAATTAAAATGGATTAACTTTGGAGGAGGACATCATATTACAAGAGTAGATTATGATGTGGAAGGACTTATAAAGCTTCTTAAAACCTTTAAAAAGAAGTATCCACACTTAAAAGTATATCTAGAGCCAGGTGAAGCTGTGGGATGGCAAACAGGATATTTAGAAGCTACAGTGCTTGATATCGTAGATAATGGGATGAAAATAGCTATTCTTGATACCAGTGCAGAATGCCATATGCCCGATACTTTAGCTATGCCATATCGAGCTGAGATTCGAGGAGCAGCAGAGGCAAATAAGAAACCATATACCTATAGACTAGGTGGCAACACTTGTCTTGCTGGTGATATTATTGGAGATTATTCATTTGATAAAAAGCTACAAATTGGAGATAAGATCATTTTAGAAGATATGATCCATTATACTATGGTCAAAACAACCACATTTAATGGGATAAATCTTCCATCAATCGCTATAAAAAGAAAAAATGGAGACTTTGATCTCATCCGAAATTATGGATATGAAAGCTATAAAGATAGACTTTCTTAATTAGAGTAAGTCAATATATAAAGTATATTCACTTACTAACATATCTGAATCATAACTAGGCGATAAGGTCACATCAGCAGGAATCTTTGTTTTATTATCACTTTTAACTAAAGAGTATGTGGATGTAACTGTTTTTTTACTATGGATCGCTTTTAACATCAACTTTTGGATACTCTCTTCTGTACAATCATCGCATCGTATTAAGTTAATATTTTGACCAATAACATCTTGTTTTGAAAACTCAAAAAAACGTAAGAACTTATCTGAAACCTCAATGATCTTTGCTGTTTTATCTATTTTTACTTTTATAACAAGATTATCAACAATTGCATTTAAATAATTATTCTCAATCTGTAATCTTTCTACTTTTTCATTGAGTGTTGAGTGTAAGGTATCATGATGGGTCTTTTTTTCCATAAGTGTACGAGCTAAAGTTTCGATATTATTAAGTCGTCTATATTTTTGTACTATATTTACAATATTAATTGTAAGATTTTTTATTTGCAAAGGTTTTGGCATATATTTATCTACATTGATATCCATAGCATTCATTACAAATTTTGAATCTGTATGCGCTGTAGTTACA
>CBETOJ010000245.1:0-2890 GCA_965537725.1 uncultured Campylobacterales bacterium
ATCGATCCCTTTTACTTTGGCTCTTCGTCCAGTTCCTCTTTGTACTACATCATGTAAAATTGATGTCATAAGATAGGTTTGTTCAGGGGAGGTGATATACCTTTCCTCTTTTTCAAAAACTATTCTTTCATTATGTCTATCTTCAATAGAAGCTACAAGATATGGTTTTACCATAATTCCATTGTTTGAGAAAATAGTATATTTTTCACTAAAATCTATTGGAGAGATTCCAAAACTTCCTAGAGTAATAGAAAGATTATATGGAATATCTTTAAATCCAAAATGATGTAGCTCTTTATAAAGAAGATCTAGTCCTATATCATTGGTAAGATTGATTGTTGCTAGATTTCTTGAGTGTACCAAGGCTTCTCTAAAGGGGATAAGTCCTTTAAAGTTTTTTTCATAATTTCTTGGCTGCCATGTTTTTTGTTCATTATCTGCTGATCTATAGGTGTAATTTCTTGCGATATCTTTTAGACTACTTGCAGTTGAATATCCAAGATCAAGAGCAACTTGATAGATAAAAGGTTTAATAGAACTTCCTGGTTGTCGTAAACTTTGAGTTGCTCTATTAAAAGAGGATTCTTTATATTCAACTCCACCTACCATCGCTAATACAGCTCCAGTATTATTTTCTAAAACTACCATTGCTCCATTAAGCGTTTGGGTAGTACTTTTTTCATTATCGATATTTGGATCTCTTTGTTTTATTCTTTCATAAGCAAATTTTATCGCTTCTTTTGCAATATTTTGTGCTTCAAAATCAGCTGTGAGAGTGATCTTATATCCACCAGTATAGAGATCACTTATATCATCTTTAAGCTCTTTTATCACATGATCCAAAAGATAAGGGGCACGATTAAGAGTTAATGTATCATCGTAGATAGTAGGTCTCTCATTGATGGCGATATCATATTCCTCTTCATTGATCCATCCAAGTTTTTTCATTCTATTGATCACTTGATTTGCTCGAATCAATGAGTATTTTAGGTTTCTTGTTGGATCATAAAAGCTTGGAGCTCGTGGAAGTCCTACAAGTAAAGCGATCTCTTTTAAAGTAAGTTCAGTAAGCTCTTTATGATAGTAACCTTTGGCAGCAGTTTTGATCCCATAATACCCATGTCCAAAATAGACATGATTTAAATAACGCTCCAAGATCTCCTCTTTTGTAAGTAAGGTTTCAAGTCGTAAAGCTAATAGTGCCTCTTTAATCTTTCGTACAATCTTTTTATCTCTTGTTAAAACCATTGTTTTAATGAGCTGTTGGGTAAGTGTACTTGCACCCTCAACCATACTCATCGCTTGAATATCTTTAATAAGGGCTCTTAAAATCGCATCAAAGTTTAGTCCATTGTGCTCAAAAAAATCTGTATCTTCAATAGCTACAAGTGCTTCAGTGATACGTGGAGGAATATCTTGGTATTTTACAAAAACCCGATGTTCCCCTTTAAAGATATTTCCTATATGTACCCCGTTTTTATCAAAGAATTGAGTTGTAAGTTTTGGTTTATAGTCTATTATCTTTTCAATATCAAAACGGATTTGAGAGTATAAGAATATTAGCCATGCAAAAACTCCAAGACCAGTAATTACTCCTAAAAGAACAAGTATTTTAAAGATTTTTTTGATCATACTCGAAACTTCCTATTTTCAAAACTACTCTCCATAAGTGATATAGTATATTGGTTTTGTGGATTTTTTAAAATTTTTGAGGTCTCTCCATACTCACATATAGTTCCTTTTTCCATGATTGCAATATCTTTACATATTGACTCCACTGAATGTATATCATGACTTACAAAAATAGTAAGAAAGTTTAGTTTCTTTTGCAGCTCTTGAATAAGGTTTAATATATTCTCTTTGTTTTTATTATCTAAAGCAGTAGTAGGTTCATCTAAAAGTAGTAGTTGTGGCTGTGTACTTAAAGCAATTGCTATTACTACTCTTTGAAGTTGTCCACCACTAAGCTCCACTGGAAACTTATTTTGTAGCTCTTTTTCTAAGCCTACAAGTTCAAAGTAATGATCTATTACACTTTGATCTTGAAAAAATTGTTTTTTTATTTTTGTCATAGGAGAGAGTGAAGTAAAAGGGTTTTGTGGGATAAACCCAATATTATCTAAACTCAGATCAAAATCACTCTCATAGGAAAATTCACTTGTCAAGTTTTTTGGCAGCATATGTAAAATAGTCTTTAAACTCAAAGATTTTCCGCTACCACTTTGACCCACAAGACCTAAAGAGTGGGTAATAGATATAGGATCTATTGTATCATTTTTCAAAAGATCTACTAAAACTTTCTCTTTTTCATAAATAACAAGTGACTTTAAGATAAGTGCTGCCATATATTACTTTATACTAAAGGTTTATCCATCTCTTGAGGGATATCTAGATTCATAAGTTTTAAAACAGTTGGAGCGATATTATTCAGTGCTCCTCCATTTACCTCTTTTACACCATCAGCCATAACAAAACAGTAAACATCACCAACTGTATGATTTGTAAGTATTTTCCCTTCACTATCTTTCATCATCTCACAATTTCCATGGTCACTTGTAAGAACTACATTATATCCAAGCTCTTTTGCTTTATCAAAAATAAGACCTAGTTCCGTATCCACTGCTTCAACTGCTTTTACCCCAGCATCATATACTCCAGTATGTCCTACCATATCTCCATTTGCAAAGTTTACTACGATAAGATCAGTTCCTTTATCCATCCCCTCACGTACTGCCTTTCCAACTGGAGCTGCAGACATTTCAGGTTGGAGATCATAAGTCGCTACTTTGGGACTAGGGATCAATACACGTTCTTCTTTAGGAAATGGATCTTCCACTCCTCCATTAAAGAAAAATGTCACATGGGCATACTTTTCAGTCTCTGCTGTATG
>CBETOJ010000246.1:0-2889 GCA_965537725.1 uncultured Campylobacterales bacterium
CATAATGAAATAGAATATAAGTAAAATTATGATACATAACAAAATGCAAAATAAAAAAGGAATACAATGCAAATAATAGAATATGAGTTCAGTAAAGATTATGATAAACCAGTAGCATATTTTTCAATGGAGTTTGCAATTCATCAAGCTCTTAAGATATATTCAGGGGGACTAGGGTTCTTAGCTGGTTCACATATGAGAAGTGCTTATAATTTAAGACAAAATATGATTGGTGTTGGTATTTTGTGGAGCTATGGATATTATGACCAAGCAAGAGATGAAGATAGAAATCTTAAAGTAGAGTTTCGAAGAAAAAGATATTATTTCTTAAAAGATCTTGATATTCAAGTTGAAGTACTAATTGATTCAAAACCTGTATATGTAAAAGCATTTTTAGTTCCAGCAGATCTTTTTGGGTCAGCTCCTATTATTCTTCTTTCAACTGATATCCCTGAAAATGATTACCTTTCACGAACTATTACTCATAAATTGTATGATCTTCATGAGCAAACACGAATTGCTCAAGAGATCGTTTTAGGAATTGGTGGGGCAAAAGTATTAGAAGCGATGAATCATCATGTGGATATTTATCATATGAATGAAGGGCATTCACTTCCAATGGTCTTTGAGCTTTATAAGAATAAATACCAAACACCAGAAGAGTTAAAAGAAGTAGTAAGATTTACAACTCATACTCCTGAAGCTGCTGGAAATGAGATACACAATATCAATCTTTTACATAAGATGGGATTTTTTAATGGTCTAGATCTTGAAACAGTAAGAGAACTTACAAAGATGCAAGATGATGATTTTAGCTTAACAGTATCAGCTTTACGAATTGCAAAACTTGCAAATGCGGTATCGAAGATGCATGCTGAGGTTGCAAAGGGAATGTGGGAACCTTATGGAGAGACTTGTGATATTATCCCAATTACCAATGCACAAAATAAAAGATTCTGGGCAGATAAACCATTACTTCGAGCATTAGACGAAAATGAAGATTTTGAGATCATTGCAAGAAAAAAACACTTAAAAAGACTTCTTTTTAGTGAAGTGGCAAATCAAACAGGAAAAATGTTTGATGAAAACATTCTTACAATTGTTTGGGCAAGAAGATTTGCAGAGTATAAAAGACCAGGTCTTTTAAAATATGATTTTGCAAGATTTGAAGATATGATCACAAGAAGTGAAAAACCTATCCAAATCATTTGGGCAGGAAAACCATATCCTCATGATACAAATGCAATCAATCTATTTAATGAGCTTTCTTATGTAGCAAGAGAGTATAAAAATGTTGCAGTGATGATCGGATATGAATTAGAGCTTTCTCAAATGCTTAAAAAAGGTGCAGATATCTGGCTTAATACTCCAAGAATTACAAGAGAGGCAAGTGGAACAAGTGGTATGACTGCTGCTATGAATGGTGCTATTAACTTCTCGATTGCGGATGGTTGGCATCCTGAGTTTTGTAAAGAGGGGAAAAACAGTTTTACTATTACTGGAGCTGATGCATCTTTATCAACTGAAGAGCAAGATATCAACGATAATAAATCTATGATGGATATCTTAGAGAATACTATTCTTCCAACTTATTATGATAAACCAGAAAAATGGATCAAGATCATGAAAAGCTCAATGCATGATGTATTATATGATTTTGACTCAGATAAAATGGCGCACAAATATTATAAAAAGATGTATAACGATAAAGAGTAGTGAGTCCCAATAAAAAGATATATTTAGTTGGTGGAGCTGTAAGGGATAAGCTTTTAGGGCTTCCATTAAAAGATAAAGATTTTGTAGCTGTAGGCTTTCAAGAAAATGAATTTTCCCACTTACAAAAAGTGGGAAAAGACTTCCCTGTATTTTTATTAGAAGATGGCTCTGAATTAGCCCTTGCTAGGATAGAGCGTAAAATAGCAAGTGGATATAATGGTTTTGAAGCAGATACAAGTGGTGTAAGCCTTGAAGATGATCTTAAACGAAGAGATCTTACCATTAACTCTATCGCTTATGATAAAGAGAATAATCTTTACATTGATCCTTACGGCGGACAAAAAGATCTAGAAAAAAAGATCCTACGACATACTTCAGAAGCTTTTACAGAAGATCCTCTAAGAGTTTTGCGACTTGCAAGATTTCGAGCGTATCTTGGAAGTAAGTGGAAAATAGCTCCCCAAACAAAAGTTCTTGTTTACAAGATGAGAGAAGAGCTGAACTCTTTACAAGCTGATAGGGTATGGAAAGAGATTGAAAAAGTCCTTCTTTTAAAAAACTCCCATATCTTTTTTGAAACTCTTTTAGAACTAGGAGTACTAGATATAATATTTCCTTCACTTTATCAACTCACTACACTAAAAGAGGGAACCATCTACCACCAAGAAGCTTCAGTATTTGTCCATACTATGATGGTCTTAGAAAATCTAAAAGATCAATCAATGATCTTAAAACTTACAGCACTCTATCATGATATTGCAAAGCCATATTGCTATAGAACCTATGGAAATGGAGCTGGGCATGAAAATATTGAATTAGTAGAAACTAGAATTGATATGCAGATCCCTAAAAAGCTTTTAAAAAAAGTACTTTTTTTAATCTCACTCCACGGTAAAGTAGCGTTACTTGAAGAGATGAAACCCTCTAAAGTAGCTACTTTTTTTGAAAGTTTTAAAGGGGATAAAGAACTTTTTTTAATGCTTTTGCGATTTAAAGAAGCTGATAATAAAGGAAGGATTTGTGATGAAGAAAAACCTCCAACTGATAATGAAAAACTTCTTAACATCTTTGAACAGATAAGTTTATATAGTCCTAAAGTTTGGCTTAAAACCCAAGAAAATACCCCAAGTGGTGAAGAGATCGCTGATCATATCCATCAATATAATATCTCCA
>CBETOJ010000247.1:0-2879 GCA_965537725.1 uncultured Campylobacterales bacterium
ACCCTCTTATCTATCTTAGACTTATCCTTCACATCCATAGGCATATTCGCTTTAAAAATAATAGTACTAGGAATCATATATGATGGAAGATGTTTTTTAAGCTCAAACACTATCTCATTTTTAGCCAGTTCACTTGCTCCACTATATACAAGTACCACTTCCTCTTCAATCTTTTCATTTTCTATCCCAAATACCGCACACTCTTTGATTTGTGGGATATTATTATATACCACGCTTTCTATTTCTACTGGATTAAATCTATATCCAGCTGTATTGATCATATCATCATTTCTTCCTACAAAGAAAAGATATCCCTCTTCATCTTTGTAGACATAATCTCCTGTAGCTACTACAATCTCATCTGTTAGACCTTGTTGGAGATCGATCACTTTTTCGAGTATTTGGATACTTTTAAATTTTGCGTCAGTATCTTCACGAGAATTCCAAAAACCTTTATAGATACCTGCTCCTCTATGGATCAGTTGCCCTACTTCTCTTGGTTTACATTCAAACCCTTCGTTATTTATTACATAAAGTTCCACATCAGGGATCGCTTTTCCTATAGAGTGTGGTCTTATTTTAAGCTGGCTTGGATCAAGATAGGCTGATCTAAAAGCTTCTGTATGACCACTCATAGAGTAAAAAGCTGCATTTGAAAAATAGTTTTGAAGTTTTTCTAGCATACTTGGAGTTACATTTGCACCAGATGAAGTGATGATTCTTACATTACTTAATTGTTCTTGGCTTGGTAATCTATGTGTATCTTCATCAAACATCAACGTAAAATGTATTGGCATAGCTGCTAATACTGTTACTTTATCTTTTAAGATATGTGCAAAAAATTCACTTGGAGTAAAAAATGTATGGATAGCAAAGGTTGCACGTGCATAAAATGAAGTAAAGATTTGATTTAATCCATAATCAAAACTAAAAGAAAGAAGCCCAGAGAGTACATCATCCTCTTTTATATGAAGATAGTTGTTTACTACTCTTGCTCCATCGATTAGATTTTTATGAGAGATCACTACTCCTTTTGGAAATCCGCTTGAAGCAAAACTATATGTGATGATCGCTACATCATGCCCTTTTATATCACAGGTATACTCACTTGTATAACACTTATAGATCTCTTCAAATGATACAATATCTTTATCACAGCTCTCAACAGTGATCACTTTTTTATCAAATGATGTCTCTTTTAAAGTTTTGAGTTTCTTCTCATCTGTGATCATACAAGTTATATCACAATCTTTGATGATATATTCAAGCTGTTCAGCCTTAAGCAATTTTGTAATAGGAACTAAAATATAATCTGTCGAAAGTACGGCAAGTATTGCAATTACTTTTTGAGCATTTTTATTTGAGTATATCCCTATTCTACTTCCTTTTGGAAGATTTAAAGTTGTGATGTAGTGAGCTAGTTTATTTACTTGCTCATGAACCTCAGCATATGTTAGTTTATCAAGTTTATCAATTACTGCTATTTTATCAGGTGTTTTTTCATTTGCTATTTCTACAAGATTTCTAATACTATTTACACTCATAATTTACCCCTTCATTCCTAAAGTCCAGATAGCATAATCTGTATCTACTACAACAGTTGGTACTGTATGATACCCTAAAAGTTTTTTATAAAAAAATGAGATAATATCATCCATCTGTTCTTTTTTTAGTACCTTTGTAATTCCACCTGTTAATACTATAGAATTAAGTGTATCAAGTTTGATATTAAGGTATGATTTATGGTGATGAGAAACTTTATATAGTACAAGGAAAATTGCTAATTGCATCAATATCTCTGTAGCTTTTTCACTCAGCTCATCCAAAGTATTTTCTGTAGTATTTAGATATGCTAAAAGCTCATATACATATTCATTGGCTTTTGCAGTATGGATTAGCGACTCACGTGATTTATACACCCCAAGCTTTTTAAAGACCAATCTATCATATTCATTCTCAGTCAAGATATTATCATCAGCTAACTCTTTTGAATAGTGGATATCTGTAGTTGCCCCACCGATATCTATGACGATAAAAGGATCAAGTACATCAAGCTTTGTATTAATAAATGGCAATGACTGATTGACGATATAAGGAGTTGAATATATCTGGTTTGAAGTAAGTTCATAGAGATGTTTAATATCCTCTTTCCCCATGATATCCGCTTGATAAAGATTTGTTAGATATTCTTTAAGATCATCTTCTACCATTTTTAGTTTATTATCTATGATATTTGGAAGCACTACAAGGTTTGATAGATTCTCTTTTAAAAATGTATGTTGTGTTTCACTTCCAACATATACAATATTTGAATAGTTTAATTGTTCAAGATAATTAATTAACTTCTCATCAAAAATATTCTCTACACTATCAATCCCACCTACAAGTATCACCACATCAAGTAATTCACTAGGCACTGGATAGCTCTCTATCTGAGAATAGATAACAGTCTCAATAATATTGATCCCAGAATTATAAGCAATATTTGAAGCATATTTTAATGAAAATGACTCAGTCAATCCAATGATAAGAGTACTAAGCCCACCATTTGCAGAAGAACATATCTGAATCTCCTCTTTTGAATGTTTCTCAATAATATCACCACATTTAAACTTTAGATCATCAAAGATATCTTTATCAAAGTTTCTAAAATGATGAGAGATACTCCCTTCATCACTTACTTTAAAATAGGTACTTCCTACATCTATTAATAGTTTTTTCAACTTACTCTCCCTCTTTTGTTAGCTCATCTAACTTCTTTTTTAATTCACCCTTAGCAAATGGATCATCCATTGTAATAGTTCCATCTGGAAGCTGATAATAGATCACTCCATTTTTACTATATACATTTGGCACACCATTTTTCAAGCTTTTCTTTT
>CBETOJ010000248.1:0-2865 GCA_965537725.1 uncultured Campylobacterales bacterium
TTTTCTTGAAAATGAAGAGATAAAAAAAGGCTCCAAAAATTGAGCCTTTTTAAAAATATTGAAGAAAATATTATTTGCTAGCTTTGATCATATAATCTACGATAACTTTAAATTCATCATCGCTTACACCTGTACCACCTTTTGGAGGCATTGCATTGATACCATTGATACCATTAGCATAAACTTGATCAAGTCCTTTTTCCATAACAGCTGCCCAAGCATCTTTATCTCCAACAACTGGAGCTCCAATTGCAGCATTTGCATGACACCCTGCACAACCATTTGATTCATATCCAGCTAGTCCTGGGTGAACTGGTCCAGACTCATTTTTTGGAGGTAAGTCTCTCACAGTTGATGCTGGAGGATTAAAATCTTTTAACTCTTGATCGATTCTCATCACTAGTTTTTCAACTGGCTCTTTGATGCAATCAGTCATACATCTCGTTCCTGCTCCATAGTTTTTAGGATTAGAAAGATATTCAGTCATATTTTGAACACCTTTATGTGGATCCTTTGGAGTGTCTACATTTGGATAAAAACCTTCAGCATTTGGCATTTTGATTTTTAAGAATTTCTCTTTATCAAGTACATAATCCTCATCAAGTTCTTCACCATCAATAGTTACACCATTTTCATACAATAAATATGCAGTAAGTGCATAAGTTTCAGAATTACTTAAACTTTTTGGATGTGGGAATGGCATTGCATCTTGAATATACCAAAATAGTGTACTAGCATATGGCCAGTATGTACCAATAACTTTTTTTGGAGGCTCAATCCCTGGATTTTCATCAGCAGGGTTCATTAATTGGTTTGTTAATGATTTTGTTGTTCCATCTCCACCAGATAATGCTGGATAACCTTTTCCACCTGCACCAAAGTCACCGTGACACATTTGACATTGCTCAACATAAAGCTCTTCACCCCATTCAACAGAACCTTCTGCTTTTTTAGGATTACCATCTTCATCCAAAACAACTTTTCCATGTTTTGTATCAAACTCTGGAGTTGAAGCTTCGTCATATGGCATAACATCAATATCCCAAGCTTTTACTTCAGTCTCAGTTGGTGTTCTACCAAATCCATATTTTTTACCAATAGTATCAGTGTTTACATAATACTCAGTATATTTTCCATCTTTGATCTCATATTTTACTGCACCATCAACAGCTCTTTTTTCTGTTTTTGCAGTATTAGTATCAGCCATTTTTACACCATCATTACTACATCCTGTAGATAATAGTAGTGCTGCTGAAGCTATACTTAATCCAATGATAGAGTTCTTAAGCTTTTTTGTGTTTTCTAATGTGAACATTATTAACCTCTCCTTTACCTGTAACTTCCCATGTAACCAGACCATTTCTGTGGTATACATTTTCTACACCAACTGCAGAAGTTTCTTCATCAAGCGTTGGTTGTGTATTATTGATATCATCAGTTGCTCTACTTGATAACAGAATAGGTTTTCCATCCCATTTATACATGTAGCTGAATCTTGTCCAACATTTTGGCAACACTAGACCTTTTAATGATGCTTCAACCCAGTTGTCTCCACCATCAAATGAGATATCAACATGTTTGATTGTACCGTGACCAGACCATGCAATACCTTCAATCTCTACTAGATCACCAATTTTGAGGTGAGTCCATGGTTTTTCAGGACATGGTTTAGTGATTACAGAGTTTACTTCATTTGGCCAGAAGTACTGAATTGCTTTACCAGTTTTTTGAAGCATTGTATACTTAGAAGTTTCCTCTTTAGAGTGCCAAGGTTTGTTAGAAAATTCTAATCTTTTTAACCATTTAGTATTAAGATTACCTTCCCATCCTGGAACAACAAGTCTGATTGGATACCCTTGCTCAGCTCTTAAAGCTTCACCATTTTGCCCCCAAACAACCATGATATCATCTAGTGCTTTAGCAACAGGAATAGTTCTAGGATTTCCAGCATTATCTGAACCCTCTGCTAACATCCAAGCTGCATCATCTTCAAGACCAATATCATCAAGGATAGTTTTTAACATTACCCCAGTCCATTGCGCACAAGACATCATCCCTTTCATAAATTGAAGGTTATTGAATTGTGGAGCTCTCCACTCTGGTGAACCATTTGCTGGACACTCAATAAAGTATGTTCTCGTTTCACTTGGATATTTTTTAAGTTCATCTAAAGTAAGAACAACTTCTCTTTTTACTTTCCCATGGATCATAAGTCTATATTCATTTGGATCTACGTGAGCAGTTCCCCCATGGTTTCTTGTAAAGAAAAGTCCATTTGGAGTAATGATACCCTCTGATTCATGGATAGGACACATAGAAATAGATGCATACATATCTCCTGAACTTAAAAGATCAGTTACCCTTCTAATATTGTTATGCTCATAAGGTGAAGGCACCCCATATAAGTTTTTATCAACTGGATCACCTAATTTAGTTCCCCATTCAGCTTCACCTACGATAGCAGGGTCATCTTGTCCACTAGCAAATGCTTTTACAGGACCAAGAACACTTGAAGCTGCAACAGCACTTACAGAAAGCGCAGCAGTATTTTTGAAAAAATCACGTCTACTGTTCGATGTTTCTATAGCTGTTTCATCTTTAGTCGTTAATGATTTTTTAAAAATATCTTTAATCTTGTTCATCAACAATCTCCTTTTTAAAATTTAAATGTATATTGATTAGGTATTAGAAATATACCAAAGCGAACAATTATATTCAAATAAAAACTCAAATGTCAAGCCAATAAAAAAGAATTTTGAAAAAAAATATGTAAGTATTATGCAATCAAATATTTATTATAAGCTATGTTTTTTTATTTAATTTTTCTATAAGGTTAATAGTGTAAATTGTCTTAATTATTTAGGT
>CBETOJ010000249.1:0-2860 GCA_965537725.1 uncultured Campylobacterales bacterium
AAATTCACTAAACTATATTCCTTAACTTAATGGCGTTGTGGGGGGGGGATCTCTTCAGGTTCTCTTGTTCCTATAAGTTGGTTGAGAACTGCTTCACCTGCGAGTCTACTTCCTAGGTTTTTACTCCCTGCAAATCCTGGGGCATGAACTACTACCATTGGGATATCAAATTTTTCTTGCATTCTTTTTGCTACATTGTCGATATTGTTACCGATCATTGCAGTTACACAGGTTTCATAGATAAAGATCGCTTTTGGGTTTTTATGTTCTACTATATACGTGATAGAGTCTTCTAGCTTTTGATCTCCGCCAAAGATCACGTCATTTGTCGTGACATCTGTGTAGTATCCAAGAGGGGTGTTGTTTTCACCTTTCCAGCTAGTTGGTGTGGCTCTTGTTTCCCATGATGCTCCTTGGCATGTTGCTGGAGCGTGTACTAAGTGTACTGCATCAGCATATGGAAAGAGGGCGATTTGTGCTCCTTCAAAGGCACATCCTCCACTTGTTGCTCCTGGTTTTGGTTTATCACAGCTTGATTTTTTCTTTTCGTTGTGAGAACATTCAGATTCGTTGAGTAGTTCTCTGATTTGTTTTTTATTTACCATGGTATTTCTCCCATTTTTTATATAATTATACTTTATGCAAGACCTATTCCAAAAGGTCTGTTACCCATTTGTAAACATATTATAGTAACATTGCAAACATATATCTTAATTTTGGAGTTTAATAATGTCAAATAAATTTGAACAGTTTTATGAAAAACATGATCCTACAATAACTTATGAAGAGTTTTTAGAAAAATTAAAGGATCCTAATGAGGAGTTTACAAATGATCTTTATAATAAATATTTGTATAGAACTCAAGAGAGAGTTTTAGCACCACTGCAGGCTGAGCTTATCAAGTTACAAGATCATTTAGAAAAATATGATGAAAAGATGATCGTATTAGTAGAAGGGCGTGATGCTTCAGGAAAAGGTGGAGCGATTCGAAGAATCACACGATATATGAATGAAAAACATTACCGTGTAGTAGCTTTAGGAAAACCATCAGATGTGCAAAAGACACAATGGTATTTTCAAAGATATGTGGAGCAGTTTCCTCATGGTGGAGAGATTGTGATCTTTGATAGAAGTTGGTACAATAGAGCTATGGTAGAGCCTGTATTTGGATTTTGTACACCTGAACAGCATGAAGTGTTTATGCAATCAGTTCCAAAATTTGAAGAAGATCTTATCGCTCATGGGTTTCACTTTTTAAAGATGTACTTTTCTGTGACCAAAGATGAGCAAGCTAGAAGATTTAATGAGAGAGAAGTAAATCCTTTAAAACAATGGAAACTAAGTGAGATCGATATACAGATGCAAGAGAGATGGGATGAGTTTACTGAGAAGAAATTCAATATGCTTAAACGCACTAACACAGAAAAGTCTCCTTGGACTATTATAAGAAGTGATAGTAAGTTTTTAGCTCGTGTAAATGCTATTAAAACTATTTTAAATAAGGTAGATTATGAGGGGAGAAATCCTGATCTAGATTTTACTGTGGATAAAGATGTTGTTATCTCCGCTGAGAGAGAACTTGAGCTTATGGATAAAGGGTTCCAAAACAGAAAAAAATAAACGGAACATTTTATGCATTATCTCCTTACATAATATTTAGTATATATGTAAGGGGATTTTTATGATAGCTATACCACTAGACAACGAACAAGCTACAACACTTTCAAAACTTTATGGAAAAGCTCCATTTTTTGCACTTTTAGATACACAAACAGGTGGATTTAAAGTAGTAGAAAATGAGGTAAAAGGGCAAGGTCCCAAAAGTGCTGACTTTCTAAAAAGCCAAGGGGCTACATCTATGATCTATTATCATATGGGTGAGGGTGTTTATAAATCATTTGAGAAAAACAATATGGATGTATTTTGTGCAGATTATAATGCCTTTAGCATTGAAGAGATATTCAACAATGCATTAAGTGACAATCTGACAAAAGTAGATAATACAAACTGCGATAAACTACTTGACCCAGGTGAGGGTGAAACTTGTAAATGTGGATGTAACGACTAAAATGATCAATGTATATGATTATCCATTAGAGGTGTATGGTGGTGAGCATGAGATAGGTGATGCTTACCTTGCAGAGTTTTTAGATTTCGATGTAAAAGCTTCAAGTGAAGATTATGATGAGGTAGTAGAACTTGCATATGAATATCTGCATAAACATATTAAAAACGAATTAGAACATGGAAGAGAACTTCCAAAACCAGGTGAGGGGAGAAGATTTATGAGTCACAGAGAAGCACTAAGTGCATATAGAGCAAAAGATTTTGAAAAAGCATTAAATATTTGGAGTGAGGAAGTAAAGCTTAAAAATGATCAAGCGATGGCAAATCTTGGATTGATGTACTTAAAAGGTGAAGGGGTAGAAAAAGATTTCATCCAAGCAAAAGAGTGGTTCGAGCAAGCAAGTGTGTATGAAAATGATTCAGTAAACTATAATTTAGCACTCATGTATCAAGGAGCTATTGGGATCCCTGAAGATACTGATAAAGCGATCGATTACTTTAGACGAGCTGTAAAAAAAGATCATCAAGGAGCAAGTTTTAGATTAGGGCTTATGCTTTTAAAAGACAGAACAAATACTGAGCTTGTAGCTGAAGGTTTTGAGTGTATGTTAAACGCTGCAAAAAGTGGACATCCTATGGCTTTAGCTCAAATGGGTGGAGTTGATAAAGAGCCAAATCGAGCCTGTGAACCCAATAAAGTATTTAGAGCAAAATCTACAGAAGAACAGCTTGAAATCATTAATCTAAAGAGGGTTTAATTCCCCGACCCTTGGGTCGTACTAAAGTTACGATA
>CBETOJ010000250.1:0-2848 GCA_965537725.1 uncultured Campylobacterales bacterium
CATAATAATAATAATAACAACTATATGGTTACAATTATGATATTCGCAATTATAGCCTATTTTAATCTAAGTTTGGTTTAATTCCCCCGACTCTTGAGTCGCTGATCAAAAAAGATTCAGCTGAAATACCTCACTTGTGATGTGAAACATTTATGTTTCGCAGTAACGCAAGATCTGCGTACAGCAGATGGGCTTGTCCCGAGGATGTTTATTATGGGCATAAAGCCCTTTTTAGATTATCCTTTTACGATATCTTCAATTTTACCAACAATTGAAGGATCTTCTAAAGTAGAAGTATCTTGAGTGATCTCTTCCCCTTTTACGATTGATCGTAAAATTCTTCTCATAATCTTTCCTGATCTAGTTTTTGGAAGATCTGGAACAAATGCGATCTCATCACAAAGAGCAATAGCACCAATCTCAGTTTTAATGATACCATTGATAGCTTTCATCTCTTCAAGCTCATCAGCAATACCCTCATCAGCTTTTAGTACAACATAAGCAAAGATCCCCTCACCTTTGATATCATGAGGTTTTCCAACAACTGCTACTGAAGCTATGTTTGGATGTTTTTTAATTGCTGCTTCAACTTCAGCTGTACCCATTCTATGTCCACTTACATTGATAACATCATCAGTTCTACCTGTAATAGTGATATATCCATCTTCACTTTGCATAGCACCATCACCTGTAAAATAAACTGGTTTTCCATCTTTTTTACAATCACCAAAGTAAGATTTTTTAAATCTTTCACCATCTCCCCAGATAGTTCTAATCATTGATGGCCAAGGTTTTGTTACACACATAAATCCTTTTTCACCAATTTCAGTAGGAGTTCCATCCTCTTCAATGATCTCAGCAACGATTCCTGGTAACGGGAAAGTTGCACACGCAGGTTTAATAGGAGTAGCAGCTGGTAATGGAGAGATCATATGTCCACCAGTTTCAGTTTGCCAGTAAGTATCTACGATAGAACATTGGTTTCCACCAACCTCTTCATAGTACCATTTCCATGCAGGAGGATCGATAGGCTCACCAACAGTTCCAAGGATTCTAAGTGAACTTAAATCATATTTAGATGGCTCTTCTGCACCAGTTTTATGTAATAGTCTAATTGCTGTAGGAGCCGTGTAGAATTGATTAATCCTATACTCTTCAACCATTCTCCAACATCTACCAGAATCTGGGAATGTAGGAACCCCTTCAAACATAACTGTAGTAGCCCCTGCAGCAAGTGGACCATATACAATATATGTATGTCCTGTGATCCACCCAATATCTGCTGTACACCAATAAGTATCATTATCTTGGATATCAAATACCCACTCCATAGTCATTTGTGCCCAAAGGATATATCCAGCTGAGCTGTGTTGTACCCCTTTTGGTTTTCCAGTTGAACCTGAAGTATAAAGTAAAAACAGTGGATCTTCAGAATCCATTGGCTCAGCTTCACAATATTGTGATTCTGATTTTACTAGCTCTAAGAATGAGTAATCTCTTCCTGCTACCCAGTTAATATCTTCACCATTTCGTTCAACAACGCAAACTTTTTCAACACATTCACACCCCTCTTCTAAAGCCTGATCTACAACAGGTTTTAGCATATAAGGTTTTCCTTTTCTAAATGCACCATCAGCAGTTACCACAAGTTTTGCACCAGCATCAATAATTCTATCTCTCAATGCTTCAGCAGAGAATCCACCAAATACAACTGAATGGATCGCACCGATCTTCGCACAAGCAAGCATAGTTACAGCAGCCTCAGGGATCATTGGCATATAGATAACAACTCTATCACCTTTTTTTACACCAAATCTATTTTTGAACATATTTGCAGTTTTACTTACTTCATACGCAAGCTCTCTATATGTTAAGATTCTTTGATCTCCGTTATCACCTTCAAAAATGATCGCTGCTTTATTTTTCTTAGTTTTTAAATGTCTATCTACACATTGGTATGCAACATTCATTTGCCCACCAGTAAACCATTTATAA
This sequence comes from uncultured Campylobacterales bacterium, assembly GCA_965537725.1. Lineage (GTDB taxonomy): Bacteria > Campylobacterota > Campylobacteria > Campylobacterales > Arcobacteraceae > JAIOSF01. Next base: position 1,996 of record CBETOJ010000250.1, read on the forward strand.
AATGGTGCATCAGACTCATCTAAAATTGTGTCATATTTTTTAAACCAACTAATTTTTTCATCCGCAAATTTTGCCCAAGTCCCCTCATAGTCCTTTTCAAATTCTTCTACAAGTTCTTTGTACTCACACATATTTTTAATAAGCGGTTCATTAAACCTCTCTTTTATTGGGTTGAAAATATTGCTCATCTACTACTCCTAATTTTATTTACAATCGATTTATTATATGTTTATTATATAGCATTTTAATAGCATTTTCTATTATACGCCAAAGCTTGAAATAAAAAAAAATAAAAGTTACATTATGTAACAATTTTAGCTTATAAACTCTTTGTATTTTGTAGTTTTAAAAAGATCATAGAGGTCATGATCACATCATTGATCGCATCATGTTTTCCTAGTCTTGGTAAACCTAGCCGATTCATGATCACATCAAATCGCAGATCAATATTTCCACTTTGGTATTTCTTTGCCATCAGATCATAATAAAGAGCTGAGACTTCTATTTGTTTATTTGGAAGTTTTATCCCAAGTTTTGGTTTGACATATCGATTGATCATTGCCATATCAAACTCTAAATAGTATCCCACACATGGACGATTTCCAAGAAACTCTAAAAACTCTTCGATCACCTCATCAATATTTCTAGCATTTAAAATATCACATTCTCTTATATGATGGATCTTAATACTCTCTTCATCTAAAGGCTTTTCTGTTTTACAAAATCTTTCAAATTTTTTGCTATGTAAGATTTTATTCCCTTTTATAATGATAGCTCCAATAGAGATAATCTCATCTTTTGAAGGATCAAGTCCCGTAGTTTCACAATCAAAACAAACAAACTCATCCCCCTC
>CBETOJ010000251.1:0-2848 GCA_965537725.1 uncultured Campylobacterales bacterium
AGATTAAATAAGGGAATAATAGTTTGAAAGTAGAACATTTAATTTTTAAAAATCGAACTGAAGCATTTAAAATGCTCTATAATGTCCTTCCTACAGATGATATGAGACAAGAACCTTGGATTGTTTTAGCTACTTCTACTGGAGGTGTACCCATTGCACTAGAGTTATCAAAAAAACTTAATGCTGATTTTGATTTTATTTTTACAGAAAAAATCTACACAAGAAGAAATAGTAAATGTGAAATAGCAATTATTACAGAAACCCAAGAAGTGGTGATCCATGAAGAGTTAATGAAATCATTTTCTTTACGACTTGAAGATATTTATCAAGAAGCAAATGATATATATCTTAATGATATTAAAGAATATCAGCTACAATATAGGAACAAGCAGAATCTCATAGATTTAAAAAATAAAAATATTTTACTTGTTGATGAGGGACTAAATACAGGTTTAACAATGATGGCGTGTATCAAGTCAGTTATTAATCAAAAGGCAAAATCAATATGTGTTGCTGTCCCTGTGCTTCCTAGTGTTACAATCAATGATATTGAAACAATTGCAGATGATTTATATTGTGTACAAGCACCTGATCACTTTGTAGCGATTGACTTTTACTATGAGGAACTAGAGGAGATAACACTCCACGATATACAAAAACTAATTGATAATTATAAAAAGGAAAAAAATGTCAACAATATGTGAATTAGAATTTAACCAACAAAAAGAGATTTTTGAGTTTAATAAAGTTGCAAAACAGAGTAATGGCTCAGTTTTAATGAAAGTAGGAAACAGTGTAATTATGGCCGCCGTGGTTTGTGAATATGATAATCCAACTGATGAGGATTTTACACCACTTACTGTTCAATACATTGAAAAGACATATGCTGCTGCTAAGTTTGCAGGTGGATTTGTAAAAAGAGAAGGGAAACCAACAGATTTTGAAACCTTAACTTCAAGAATTATTGATAGAAGTTTACGTCCACTTTTTCCAAAAGGTTTTGTGTATCCTACAACTATTACTGTGATGGTTTTAAGTGTTGATACAGAAGCTGATCTTCAAGTTTTAGCCCTCAATGCTGCTTCAACAGCTTTATATACTTCGGATCTTCCTATTAATACTTCAGTATGTGCAACACGTATAGGAATGATAGATGGAGAATTAACAATTAATCCAACTCTTTCTCAATTAGATGACTCAACTTTAGATCTCTATGTTGCAGGAACATCAAGTGATCTTTTAATGATAGAGATGAAATCAACTTCAACAACTGAGATGGTAGAAGTTGACATTGGAAGCTTTACAAAAGTTCACAATATTAATGATATTGATGAAACCTCTTTATTAGAAGCAATTGAATTAGCCTCTAATACTATTTTTGATGTGAACAAAACATATGAAGAGAGTTTTGAGTTTGCAAAACAAGACTCAGTTACAGTTGAATTAAATATAACTACTCTTGATCAAGAATTACTTGATTTTGTAAAAAATAACTATTCTTCTTCCATAGAAGATGCAATTAATGTAATGGCAAAAAAAGAAAGATATACAGGTTTCATCACATTAAGTAAAGTTATAGCTGATGAGGAATTTTGCATTACAAACTCTTATGAAAAAGAGCAAGTACTTGAAGCTATAGATATTGTCAAAAAAGAGCTTGTAAGAGATTCAATTCTTAATAAAAAACTACGTGCAGATGGTAGAAAACCAAATGAGATACGACCAATTTCTATTGAAACAAATATTTTACCAAGTACTCATAGTAGTTGTTTATTTACTAGAGGTGAAACACAAGCTCTTGTAGTTGCGACTCTTGGAAATAATAAAGATGCGCAGATGTATGAAGTTCTTACTTCAAAAGATGCTTTAACAGAACATTTTATGGTTCATTACAATTTTCCAGGGTTTAGTGTAGGGGAAGCAAAACCTATTTTTGGGGTAAGTAGACGTGAACTTGGTCATGGAAATCTAGCAAAAAGAGCATTAGAATCTTCTATTGATAAAGACTATACAGAAACCGTTAGATTAGTATCTGAGATCTTTGAGTCAAATGGAAGTTCATCAATGGCAACAGTTTGTGGAGGATCAATTGCATTAAAAGCAGCAGGAGTTCCTGTCTCTTCCCTTATTGCAGGAATCGCAATGGGTGGAGTGTTTGCAAAAGATAATCATGTGATTTTAAGTGATATTATGGGATTAGAAGACCATGATGGAGATATGGATTTTAAAGTAGCTGGAACAAAAGAGGGGATCACAGCTCTTCAAATGGATATAAAACTTGGTGGAATCTCACTTGAAGTATTAAAAGAGGCTCTTTTTCAAGCAAAAGAGGGAAGAGTTCACATCTTAAGTTTAATGGAAGAGGCAAGTGAGCATATCATTCCAAGTGATACACTTCCATTGATAGAACAATTCAGTATTGATCCAAGTAAAGTATTAGCTGTTATTGGAAAAGCAGGGTCAGTTATAAAAGAGCTTATTGAAAGATGGCAAGTATCTATTGATCTTGATAAAGCAACTGGAACTGTAAAAATAACTGGTGATAATAAAGATAATATTCTAGGAGCGGTAGAAAATATTAAAAATATCTCTTCAAATGCTAAAAGTCATCATAAAAAAGAGACTATAAATTTTGAGAAACTCTATAGTATTGATGATATTTTAGAAGGGAAAGTAGTAAGAATTGCTGACTTTGGGGCCTTTATTGAATTACCTGAGGGTGGAGAGGGATTATTACATATTTCAAAGATATCAAAAAAACGTGTAAATAATGTTTCTGACGTCTTATCTCCTAATGATAAAATTTCTGTAAAAGTATTAAAAGTATCAAAAGATAGAATTGAGCTTA
>CBETOJ010000252.1:0-2846 GCA_965537725.1 uncultured Campylobacterales bacterium
TTCTATAAAGTTTCTAATAATAGAGATTATAAAATATAAAATAGGTACCATAATAAAAAAGCCTAAATAGAAAAGAAATACTTTATATGTAGCTCTTGGAGGTGAATCATATATTTTATTGATAGTATATTCATAGTCTCTAAAAAACATTATAAATACAAAAAAAAGATACAACATACCGATACTTCCAAGTTGATCTGTATTTGCTAAAAAGTTTTCTAAAAATTTTGCAAGCTGCTCAGAGTGTGTTGGATTGATAAATTCAAAGATAAACTCTTTAATAGGCTGAGAATATATCTCAAACATAGGAAGGTATGTGATAACTGCTACTAAAAGTGCAATAAGTGGTAAAATAGAAAAGATTGTAAAAAAACTTAAACTTGCTGCATGATAAGGGATATCCCCATCAATAAAGTTAAGAAGCTTTTTTACCCTTTCCCACAAGATTATAATCCCATTTTTGCTGGATTTAAAATATTGTTTGGATCAAATGCTTTTTTGATATTTCTAAATAGGTTCATCTCTGCTTCAGTAAATGCGATATTCATATATGGAGCTTTTGCTGTTCCTATTCCATGTTCTCCACTTAAAGTTCCACCCATATCTACTACAAGTTGGAAGATCTCTTCAATCGCTTTATGTCCATCTTCCATCTGCTTTGGATCATTTTTATCTTTTACCATTACATTGACATGGATATTTCCATCTCCACTATGCCCAAAACATGGAACTTTCATCCCATATTTATCACCGATTGTATAGATTTTTTCAAGAGCTTCGGGTAGTTTACTTCTAGGAACTGAAATATCTTCATTAAGTTTTTTTGTTCCAAAAATAGTGATTGATGGGCTGGCATTTCTTCTTGCATACCAAAGCTTACTTGCTTCTGCTTCATCTTTGGCTACTATAAAATCTGTTGCTCCATTCTCTTTAAAACTTTTTTCTAGGGTTTCAAGTTGAAACTTCATCTCATCTTCTAAATTTCCATCCACATCACCAACTAAAACTGCTCCTGCATGATCTGGAAGGTCAACATTTAGTTTCTCTTTTAAAGCTTGAATTACAAGTGAATCTAAAAACTCCATTGCCACTGGGTTTGCTCCAGCTGCTAAAGATTTAAATACAGCATTCATTGCACTTGTTACATCAGGAAAGATTCCCATATAGGTTTGTTTAAATTTTGGTTTAGGGATAAGTTTTAGTGTGATCTCTGTAATAACAGCAAGAGTTCCCTCACTTGCAGTTAAAATACCTGCTAGATTGTATCCCGCCACATCTTTGATTGTTTTTTTCCCTGCTTGGATAATGTCTCCATTTGGTAAAACTGCTCGTAAAGCCATTATATAATCTTTTGTGATCCCATATTTTGCAGCTCTCATACCACCAGCATTTTCACTTACATTTCCACCAAGAGTACTATACTCCTCACTTGCTGGATCTGGTGGATAAAAAAGTCCAACCTCTTCAACAGCACGTTGTAGATCCATATTTACAAGACCTGGCTGAACTCGTGCTACCATATTTTGCATATCTATTTCAAGAAGTTGATTCATATGTCGCTCTAAGCTTAAGATAATCCCTCCATTTGCAGGTAATGCTCCACCTGTAAATCCACTTCCAGCCCCTCTTGGTACTACGATTACTTGATTGTCATTACAATACTTTAATATTTGACTGATCTCTTCTTCATCTTTTGGAAAAATAACTGCATCAGGTTCAAACCTTTCTCTTGTTGCATCATAACAATAAGCTATTAAGTGAGCTTTATCACTTTTTATATTCTCAACACCTACTATTTTTGTAAGAGCTTCAATATGATTAGTTTTTACCATGGTAAAAGCTCCGTGATTTTGTTAAAAATTGAATTGACTATTGAGTCATCGCTGTTTGGTTTATATCCAGTATCTTTGATCAATGAAAGGTAAAAAGCATTGTAGCTTCCTATATCACTTGATCCAAAATCCCAAAACCCTTTTTCAATTTCGTTGATCTTTGTTAGAAATGGAAGTTCTGTTGATGGATCATTAATATCCACATAGATCTCATCAATTGTTTTAAATGATAGAGAATCGATTACATAGAGTTTGTTTTTTACTACAATAAAGATTGTTCCTATTTGATGGGTATTACAAAAATCAATAAGATCTTCTTTTTTTGGAACAGGAGTATTATTTACTTTTAAATAAAAAGCAAAAAAGTCTTCACTCATAAAGTTTTGTTTTGGAAAGTTTTGATAGATCACTTTTTTTGCTGCTGCATTTGGTACGATCAATAAACTTGCTTTATAAAGATGATTCAAAATAAAAAGATCACTATTTTGAGGCTTTGATTTTAGTTTTGGAAGGGCATCTTGTTTTAAAACTTCATCTTTTACAAACTCTAATTCAGAATATTCAGGAGTGGTTTTTGTAACAATCGCTTGAGTAATAATAGTATAATTCCCCTCAATAGCATTAGCGATTGCTCCACTTTGCCCAATTCGTAAATTTCCTAATTTAATTTTTGCAGTGGAATCTGTTACATCATAAATAACTGTTTCATTTTTATTAAATGTTGTATTGCAAATTTTGAAGCAGGAACATATCCTTGTTCAAAAAGTTTATCAAGTTCTGTTTTTCTTGAAAAAATAAAAATATGATTATATTTTCCATTGGTTTGGATCGCTTTAAAATCTTCCAGTTCCCAACCATTTTTTAGCATCTCCTGCGAACTAAAAAGTCTTTGACATTTTCCCCCATCTAAAACGATGGCATTTTGCTGTACTGAGGTATCAAGATTGTTTTTATAACAAAGTGTTTTTTCACCGAAAAGTGAAGAGATCAAGACTATAAATAGCAATAGGTATT
>CBETOJ010000253.1:0-2837 GCA_965537725.1 uncultured Campylobacterales bacterium
AATAACTGTTAACATTTTTGAACCTTTTTTCTTAATATTTTATTTTACAATGTTTCCTCTGATATTTATCAAAAGTCACACTATATTTATATAAAATATATTATAATCACTGTACTTTATAAATATAGGAACTTACGCTATGGATAAAAAAATAGTAGGACGTAGAGAACTTATTTCGATCATAGATCTTGAACTAAATGACCTTGATGCAAAGGTTGACACAGGAGCAGATTCAAATGCACTTCATTGTGATCATATTGAGATCTCAGAGGATGAAAAAAGTGTGAGTTTCACACTGCTAGATGAAGTGCATGAAGCTTATCATGGGAAAAGGATGACTTTTCCACTTTATACGATAAAAAAAGTAAAAAGCTCCAACGGACAATTGCAACTTCGACCATCTATCAAAGTAAGTATAGAGTTCTTTGGAAAAAAATATAAAAGCATTATCTCTTTAACTGATCGATCAGATATGAAGTTTCCAATGCTCATTGGAAGAAAGTTTTTAAGTGGACGTTTTTTAGTAGATGTGAGCCAAGAGAATTTAGGGACAAAAAAGGATTAAAATGAGAGTCTATATATTATCAAGAAATGCAAATCTTTATTCAACAAAAAGGCTTGTTGAAGCTGCAGAGCAAAAGGGTTGGGAAGTTCGTATTATAGACTATTTAAAATGTGCTATTGAGATTATGAAAGGGGAGCTTATGATAAGCTATAAAGGTGAAAACCTCCCTGTTCCTGATGCTATTATTCCAAGAATTGGAGCGAGCAGAACATTTTATGGAACTGCTATGGTAAGACACTTTGAGATGATGGATGTATTTAGTGTCTCTGGAAGTTTAGCGATTTCAAGAAGTAGAGATAAGCTTCGAAGTTTACAAATCTTATCAAAACATGGTGTCGATATGCCTAAAACTATTTTTGCATCAAATAAATCAACTGCAAAAGATGTGATAGCACTTAGTGGTGGTGCTCCACTTGTATTAAAGATCCTAGAGGGAACTCAAGGGGTTGGAGTGGTTTTAGTAGATAGTGAAAAAGCAGCAAAATCAGTACTTGATGCCTTTTATGGAATGGATGTAAACTTATTGGTTCAAGAGTTTATTGAAGAATCTGGTGGTTCAGATATTCGAGCACTTGTTGTAAATGGTGAAGTGGTTGGAGCTATGAAAAGACAAGGAGCAGAGGGGGATTTTCGATCAAACTTGCACCAAGGTGGAAGTGCAACTGCATATAAACTAACAAGAAAAGAAAAAAGCACGGCAATAGCCGCTGCAAAAGCAATGGGTCTTGGGGTGTGTGGAGTAGATATGATACCATCAAGTAGAGGACCACTTGTAATGGAAGTAAACTCATCTCCAGGCTTAGAGGGGATAGAGAAATCAACAGAGATCGATATCGCGGGAAAGATCATGGAGCATATTGAAAACAATGTAACACCACTTACTCCTGATACTCCAAAGAAAAAACGAAGAGTAAAGAAAGATACTATTGGTGCGTAGATGAAAGATCCTTTGATCATAGGGGGAGTCAATATCCCCAAAGGTCGTGAGACAAAACTCAATCTTGAACTTCCAAAACTTTATAATACTCCCACCCAAATCCCTATACGAATCATCCGTGGAAGGAAAGAGGGTCCAGTAGTTTTTATAAGTGCTGCGATTCATGGGGATGAGCTTAATGGTATTGAGATCATTAGACGAGTTCAAAAATTAAAGATACTTAAAAAACTTAGAGGAACGCTTATTTTTGTTCCTATTGTAAATATTTATGGAGTTCTTACTCTCTCACGATACCTACCAGATAGACGTGATCTTAATCGTAGTTTTCCTGGAAGTACCAAAGGCTCACTAGCGAGTAGGATCTCAAAAATATTTTTTGATGAGATAGTATGTAAATGTGATCTTGGGATCGATCTCCATACAGGAGCAATTCATAAATCAAATCTTCCTCAAGTAAGAGTGAATACAAAAGATGAATCTGTTCTTAAACTTGCTAAAGCTTTTGAAGCCCCAGTAGTACTTCACTCAGAACTTCGTGATGGATCTTTACGATCAGTTGCAGGGGAAAATAATGTTCCTGTAATCTTATACGAAGCAGGTGAAGCTTTACGTTTTGATGAAAAATCTATACGTATAGGGGTTAAAGGGATTGTTAATGTTCTAAGAGAGTTTGGACTTTTGACAAAAACTATTAGAAAAAGAGCTCCTAAAATCCCAATTATCACCAAACAAAGTAGTTGGATACGAGCAACCCATGGAGGGATCATACGTACAATTAAAGCTTTAGGAGATACTGTAAAAAAAGATGATCTTATTGCATATATTGATGAGCCTTTTAATGATGAGACCTATGAGATCCGTTCTTTATTTGATGGGATCATTATAGGAAAAAGTGAGATCCCTTTAGTTCAAGAGGGTGATGCGGTTTTTCATATTGCTAAGTTTGGAAACTTGGAGATGGCAGAGAACAAGATAGAATATTTCAATGAAAACTTAATTGAACATAGTGAATTTATGGAACTAAATGATGAAGAGATGATTGAGTAGATAGCTGTGGAATGAGACATTGATTAAAAAAATAAAAAAAAACAACTATATTAACACTCTGTTAGAAAAATACAATATCCCTAAAGAGTATACCTCTTTGGATAAAAAGATGTTATCACGTGGTGTTTTTTTAGGGCTTTTTATCGCAATGATCCCTATGCCTGCTCAAATGATAGCAGTATTAGCTTTTACCTTTGTGGGGAAATTTAATTTTCCAGTTGCTATTGCAATGTGTTGGATAACAAATCCATTTACCATGCCATTTATCTATTTTATAGAGTATAAAAC
>CBETOJ010000254.1:0-2817 GCA_965537725.1 uncultured Campylobacterales bacterium
AGTTATAATATGGGTTAAAGAAAACATTTCCATTGTTGATATATCTCCTAAAGATATAAAGTAAATAACAAAGATAGATAAAATACTAATCCATATCATATATAATCCTATTTAATCTTTTAAAATATTATACATAAATTGAATCATTCACATCACTTTTAATATTTGTAATCTTTAGATCAATATCTTCACTAAAAAGATAAATAAAAGATAAATAAAAGATGTAAAAAGGGTAAATATTATTTTCATTGACTATCTTTTAACAAAACAACTCATACTCTACATCATCTCTTGTGATTAAATTCTGTGAAGTATCTATTTTAAAACCACTATTATTTAAAGCGGTTTGTACGATCTTTTTATTATAAGGATGCACATCTTCACAGGATAAAAATGTTTCAACTTCAAGCCATCTTGCTTCTATGATCTCATCAACATCTTGGATATTAATCTCAGTACTTAAAGCTTCTGCTTTACAGATCACATAAAGGTTTGATTCATTGAATTGGCCTGGAGTAAAATGCCCTAAAGATACTATAGAATCAAACTCTACTTTTACTCCTGTTTCTTCTAAAACCTCTCGTAAAAGTGCTGTTGAGATATTTTCTCTATCATCTATATGACCGCCAGGGAGTTTATACTTTTGCCAAATCTTATCTTTGACCACTAAAAGTTTATTTTCATATACCACAACTGCTCCTACTCCTAGAGTATGATTAGTAGCTGTTGGGATCACTGGATCTTCAATCAATCTTTTAAAAAGAGTAAGGTCTCTTTCATTACAATGGTGAAAGACAAACTCATATCGAGTTAAAAGTGGGATATATTTTGAATCTTCGATTTGTAGTTTTATCCAAAGCAGTTTTTTATTTTGAAGATGGTTGATAAGATATACAAGTTCCTCTTCAAACTCTTCTAATCTTTTTGGGATATTTGTACTATCTATAGTTACACCATCGTATTTATCATTGATAAGGTTTAAGCTTCTAAAGGTCTCTGTCATTTATAACTCTTTTGTCTATGTAGTATCCTACCTATAATTATAGTATCATCTATTACATCAAAAAGTATTCTATAGTTTCCAACTCTTAAACGATAAGCAGGTTCAAAATTTGTAAGTTTTTTTATATATTGCAAATCTGGGAAATTTTTTAGTTCAAGGATTTTATTATGAATTTGTTCTTTATATGGCTCAGTTAAAGATCGTAAATCTTTGATTGCACTTTTTCTAAGTTCTATCTTCATTATTTAAATATTCATCAAAAGATATAGTTTCTTCATCTCTTGTAGCTTTTAATAGTTTTAGATCTTCTAAGTCCTCTTTTTCAACTATCTCTAAACCATCATTTTGAAAATGCTCTAACATCCATAAAACTTTTTCTGTTAAAGTTTCATTTTGAATATTTATAGTAAGTGTTTGCATAAATACTCCTCTTTATATTGAATGATTATAACCAATTGTTTTGTTTATTTTCATGAACTCATTATGCTCAATCAAAAAGATCAAAGTCTGCATCACATAATATCGTATCGCTTCTCTTGTCTCTTGATTTAGAGAAAAAACTTTTTGACCTCTTATAGTTTTCCCTTTTCCAAAAAGCTTAGAATATTTATCATCTATATATTTTCCACGAAGCCAGCCTATATGGATATACTCATCATATGCTTTTATATAACAAAATCCACCTTCACAAGACGAAAAAGTAGTAGTGTTTTCATTTCTTTTTTCTTTTACTTCATTGCCAATAGCTATTTTTATATAATCTCTTACTTGTAAATAGAGTTCTGCCAAAGGTGAATTTAAATCTTTTTCAAAGGCAGTTCGTTTTGTAGTTTTATTCATAGAAGAATTGTAGCATAAAGTTTGCTTTAAAATAGAGAAGATAAAAAGAGTAAAAACTCTTTTTATAGAAAGGCTTATTGTTTTTTTACAAACTCTTGTTTAAGCTTAATAGCCCCAACACCTGGAACTTTACAGTCGATATTATGACCATCACCACTCTCAACAAGTCTGATCCCTTTGATCTTTGTACCTACTTTGATCCCTGAAGAGCTTCCTTTTACTTTAAGATCTTTAACAACTGTTACATCATCCCCATCACTTAAAATATTTCCATTTGAATCTTTTACAACTAAAGTATCTTCCTCTTCACTCTCATTTGCAGACCACTCATATGCACACTCTGGACAAATAAGTAATGGTCCATCTTCATATACATATTCACTTCCACATTTCGGACAATTTGGTAAACTCTCCATTTACTTCCTTTAAAATTTTTTCGTATTTTAGAATAATCTCCATAAGATGTCAAATAGCTAGCTTTTTTTATCTACCAGACTTAAAACTGCAGGAAGTAATACAAGATCAAAAAGAAGAGCAAGATTTAGTGCAGTTACTGTAACTATTGCAAAGTTTACATTGGGAATAAAACTACTAAGTCCAAAAACTGCAAAGGTAATAGAGAGAATACAAGTGGTTAAAACCATCGCATTTCCACTATGACATATCACATAATCGATACTCTGTTGAAAATCTCTGTGTTTAATACTCTCAAGATATTTTTGATGAACTTTTTGATCAACTTTTTAAATCTCTACTAGAAGCTAATATGGCTAAAAAAGTAAAATTACTCTCTTCTATTCCATATGTTAATAAACTCATTGAGCCTAAAAAATAGAGATTTTATTTAGAAAACAAAGTCCCTTGTGTGTGATTATTATGAAGTAAAAACTCTTTTACATTTGTAAGATCAAATCCACTTGTTAAAAACATCTTTTTATTATTTTGTATTAAAAAATCTGCTGCTTTTAGTTTTG
>CBETOJ010000255.1:0-2810 GCA_965537725.1 uncultured Campylobacterales bacterium
TAAGATATGGTAGTAGATGAAATTATTAAAAAATAAAAATATTTTAGTTGGAGTAACAGGAAGTATTGCAATTTATAAGTCTTTAGAACTGGTAAGACTTTATGTAAAAGCTGGAGCAAATGTTCGTGTTATTATGACAAATAGTGCAAAAAAGTTTATTCAGCCTCTTACTTTTGAGACGATCTCTCAAAATAAGGTCTTAGATGATTTAAGCGAAGATTGGTCTACAGATAGTGTAAATAATCATATTGCAATAGGGAAATGGGCGGATATTTTTGTATTAGCTCCATGTTCAGCAAATACTATTAATAAACTCAGTAATGGTATTGCTGATAATATTTTAACCCAGAGTGCATTAGCATATCCAAATATCAAGCTACTTGCTCCAGCTGCTAATACAAATATGATACAAAACCCTCTTACAAAAGCTAGTCTAAAAATGCTAAAGCTTTGTAATTTTAAGATTATAGATACTGCTACAAAAGAGTTGGCATGTAGAGATATTGGTGATGGTGCTATGGCTGAGGTGGAAGATATCTTTGATCTTACAGCAAAAGAGCTCTTATGTGATAGTTTTTGGAGTGATAGAAAAGTAGTACTCAATGGTGGAGGAACCATTGAAAAGATTGATGATGTACGATATATCAGCAATTTTAGTAGTGGAAAGATGGCACTCAATTTAGCAAAAGCTTTAACCTATCGTGGAGCAGATGTGTGTTTGATCACTACAAGTGAACTTGAAACTTCAAAAGCTATCTATACTATAAAAGTACAAAGTTCACAGGAGATGCTCTCATATTCTAATGATGCAATACGAGTTGCTAAAAAAGGAAAAATGAGTGAAGCGACACTTATGGATGATTCACAGATGAAGCTTATCCAAAAAAAGCCTTTCTTTTTTGCTGTGGCTGCTGTAAGTGATTATATACCAAAATTCCCACAAATGGGAAAAATGAAAAAAGATGATATTGGTGATGAGTGGAATTTAGCTTTAAAGAAAAATATCGATATCTTAGAATCTTTAGAAAAAGATGGGATCTACACTATAGGTTTCAAAGCAGAGCTAGATAAAGAAAATGCCCTATTAAATGCAAAAAATATGTTAGAGAAAAAGGCTTTAGATGCTGTGTGTTTAAATGTCTTAGAGACTAATAATGATTTTGGCAGTGAAAATAATGCTTTAGAAGTTATTACATCACAAGGAACAAAAGCTATTCCAAGTGCATCAAAGTTTGAGATCTCTTTATCTCTTTTAGATATTTTAAAAGAGCATTTTAATGATTGAGAAAAGTATGCCAAAACATATTGCTATTATCATGGATGGCAATGGTAGATGGGCAAAAGAGAGAGGACTAAATCGAACAGCTGGTCATGAAGAGGGTGCAAAAGTTGTAAGAGCTATTACTGAACATTGTGCAAAAATTGGTGTAAAATATTTAACTTTATATGCTTTTAGTACTGAAAACTGGTCAAGACCAAAACTAGAGATAGAGTTTTTAATGAAGCTTCTTGAAAAATATTTAAAAAGTGAAAAAGAAGTCTATTTAAAAAATAATATTCGTTTAAAAGTGATAGGAGATATTTCAAAGTTTTCTTCTAAGTTACAAGAGACTATTGGAGATGTGGAGGAGGGGACTAAAAAATGCTCCTCATTAACACAAGTTTTAGCATTAAACTATGGAAGTAAAGATGAGATTGTACGGGCAGCAAAAAAGGTGGCTGAAAAAAACTTAGAGATTACACAAGAGAGTATTGAATCAAACCTAGATACAGCAGGGCTTCTAGATGTAGATCTTTTGATAAGAACAAGTGGAGAGATGCGAATCTCCAATTATCTTTTGTGGCAAAGTGCCTATGCTGAGATGTATTTTACGCAGACCTATTGGCCAGAGTTTACTACAAATGAGTTAGATGATATACTTTTGGATTTTGGGAAAAGAGAACGTCGTTTTGGTGGGATATAAGATTGATTGAGATTTTTATTCTTCTATTTGGATTTATAATGGGGAGTTTTTTAGGGATGTTGCAATATAGACTTCCTCTACAAAAATCACTACTCTCTCCATCAAGATCTTTTTGTCCAAATTGTGAAACATCCATAAAATGGTATGATAATATCCCTTTTTTTTCTTATCTTTTTTTAAAAGGAAGATGTAGAGAGTGTTCAACAGAGATCTCCAAAGTATATTCTATGATGGAGTTTTCAACTGCTATAATCACTTTAGGACTTTATTTAAAGTTTGGAATCTCTTTGGATCTTTTTATTATGCTCATAGTTTCATATACTTTGATCCTTCTTTCCTTTATTGATCTTGAGTATAAAGCAGTCCCTGATTATCTATTATTGTTGGTACTTATTTTTGGAGCTTTGTATTCTGAGTTTTCATATCTGTATTGTTTAGTATTTGCTGGCGGTGGAGTGTTACTTGATTTTTTTGTAAGTTTTTATATACAAAATATAAAAGCAAGAGTAACAAAAGATGAAACTTTAGTAGAACAAAAAGCCTTAGGTGAGGGGGATATCCCAATATTTGCTTTAATAGGTGGAGTTTTAGGTGTACATCTTGGAATACTTGCTATTTTTTTAAGTGCAATTGTTGCTATTTTACCCTCTATATTATCGCAAATTTTAAAAAATGATAAAGAACTGCCATTTATTCCATTTTTAACTCTAGGGTTTTTTATAGTATTATTCTTTGATAATAATATAGTTGCAGTTGTTGAAAGGTTTACAAGCATATGATCTTAAAAAAGTATTTTTTACAAACTTTTTCCCAAACATTTTTTCCAATTTTTTTAACGTTGTTTTT
>CBETOJ010000256.1:0-2801 GCA_965537725.1 uncultured Campylobacterales bacterium
CAACTAGAAGGAACCTCTTCTTCTTTTTCCTCTTCAGCTATCTCTTTAGTTTTTTTTTTTACTTTATTGAACTCTATATTTGTGTCATTCCCAAAAATAGAAAAAATAAACTCTTTTATATAAGAATAGTTTTTAAATAGTAAAGCCTTACATTCACCCTCAGCTGAACTATCTATGGTTAAAGTATTTTCAATATATGAATTAAAAGCAAAACTATGCTCAAAACAATTTCCTAGATCATAGTTCTTTTCATATATAGTATCAAGTAATTTTTTAAAAAGTAATTGACTATTGTCTTGTTTGTTTTCAACTTGTATCGCACTTTTTTCTAAATGCTCTGTTAATTCTTTTGTAGCACTTTGTGTTTTTTCCTCTTGGATCGCTTTTTTCTCTTCAACATCCATATCACTTTGAGATACTGTTGCTTTACTAATCTCTTCGATCACTTTATCAATAGTTTTAATATGTGTCGCTTCAATAAACTTATTTAATGTAAGTATCAAAACAAAACCACTATCTGAATTCATAGTAAGTAGTTGTTTTGAATCTGCAATAATTCGAAAGAATCTATCAAACATATACAAATGAAATCTACTATCATTTATAAGCATCTTTTGTTTAAGATAAATACTAAACTCATCCAATACCTGTCCTACTTCATAGCTTTCAAGTGACTCTAGTAGTGGGATAATATCCCCTTTTAATAAAATAGTATCAAAAATATTATCTATAAATGACGGATCAATCATACCAAGCATATCTGTTACAGTACTTAAAGTGATAATATTTTTTGAATATATTATCGCTTGATCAAGTAAGGTTAAAGTATCTCTTAAACTCCCCTGTCCTGCACGTGTTAAAACTTCTAAGGCTTCTTTTTCAAACTCTATATTCTCAATATTTAATATATGGCCCAAATGATGGATGATATTACTATCAGAGATTCTTTTGAACCTAAAATGTTGTGTTCTACTTAAAATTGTCGCTGGAAGTTTCAGAGGATCTGTAGTCGCTAAGATAAATTTAACAAAAGATGGCGGCTCTTCAAGTGTTTTTAAAAGAGCATTAAATGCTGGAGTTGTAAGCATATGCACCTCATCAATAATAAATACTTTATATTTTGCACTTGAGGGCTTATACTTCGTATGCTCTATTAGATTTTTAATATCATCTATTCCACGATTTGATGCTGCATCCATCTCGATGATATCAAGATGTCTATTTTCATTTGCTGCTAAACAGTTTTGACATACTTCACATGGTTTTGAAGTGGGACCTTGATCACAAACAAGTGCTTTTGACATGATTCTAGCTGTACTTGTTTTACCACTTCCTCTAAGCCCACTAAAAAGATATGCATGGGAGAGTCTATTTGAATCAAGAGCTAAAGAGAGTGTTGTTGAGATCGTATCTTGACCGATAAGATCATCAAAGCGCTTTGGACGATATTTTAATGCAAGAACTTGTCTTTGTGTATTAGTATTCAATTTCTATAAGACCTTTTAACCAGTTTTTTGCAACTTGTTTTAATCCATTTGGATTTTCTGAAGCAAAGAATTTTATATCTGTTTTTTCAAACTGTGTATTGCAATTATACTCTTTTTTTAAATACTCTACAATTGCATCTCCACTATGGATAGTAAGAGCATTATTTAAATATGTTGATATTTTCTCTTCAATCAATGGAAAATGTGTACATCCAAGTATAACAGCATCTATATTAGTTAAGCCTTTAAAATAATGATCCATTGTAGCATCTAAAACAGGCCCTTCAAATATCCCCTCTTCTACTATCGAGACAAATAACCCTGTAGGAATTGAGATGATATTGTTATAGCCATTTTCTATAAGTGCTTTTTCATATCGCGTAGATCTAATCGTCGCATTAGTCCCAATTACTAAAACCTTTGCCTCTTTATGATCAATCTTATTTTGTAATGCCATCACCCCTGAAGTGATCACCCCTACAACTGGAATATTTGTATTTTCACGGAGTTCATCTAAAGCATGAGCACTCGCACTATTACAAGCTACTATCATAATATCCACATCAAAGTTTTTAAAAAACTCTAAAGCTTCTAAAGAGTACCTTACAATTGTATTTTTATCTTTTACCCCATATGGTACTCTAGCAGTATCACCAAAATAGATGATCTCTTCAAAAAGTTTATTTTCTAATAAAGACTTAACAACCGTTAAGCCACCAATTCCACTATCAAATACAGCTGCTCTCATATCACTCCATTTTAAAAAAGTGAATTTTAGCATAACTTATTATATACTTCCTTTATGTTTAAACATTTTCATCCATACCCACCTTATATCAATAATGATACTACTACACTTATTATGGGGACTCTTCCTCCTCCACGATTTTATGATAAAAACTTAAAAATTGATGATGTGGATTTTTGTTATGGTTCAAGGGATGGTCTTTTATGGAAATTATTAGAAAGTCTTTATCAAACTCCTTTATTATTTGACAACTCAAAAGAAGCAGTGAAGCAAAGAAAAGAGTTATTACAAAAAAATAAACTTGGTATTTGTGATATTGTTGAATATTGTCATAGAGATAAAATTGATGCAAGTGATGTGGGGATGTGTGAACCTATAGTATTTAGAGATATTGTAACTCTATTAAAAAAATACCCATCAATCACTACCATAGTTTTTATGGGTGGATACTGTAAAAACTCACCTGAATATTTTTTACGAAAAATTTTAAAAGAGCAAAAGATACAATATTCTCATCTATCTAAAAAAGAACATGTTTTTTCTATAGAAAATAGAGAAATTACGAC
>CBETOJ010000257.1:0-2798 GCA_965537725.1 uncultured Campylobacterales bacterium
AGATTTAGATTAAAAAGGTCGCACTTCTCCTCATGTGTGACCTTTTTTTATTTTATGTATATTAATTTTCTTCAATATGAAATACAACCACATAAACAAGAAAATGATCCTTGGCAATTTAAACAATAAGAGTTGTTAAAGATCATGGATCACTCAATGCAAGCACTTATAAAAAAAGCCTTAAATAGTGGAATGTTTGATGATATAGAGTTTTTTGCGAAAAGATTAAAAGAGATGGCGCAACAAAATAACTATGAACTATTAATCGAGTATGCAGATAGTTTAGAAGAAGCCGTTGAGAGTTTTGATGTAAAACAATTACAAGAGATGTTGGAGTTTTTAGAACAAAGTTTAGAAAACGCTTCTCAATGATACTTTGTAAGAGTTGCAAAGTATCATTAGAGTTAAGTACTATTTAATTATAGTTTATAGATCTTGTTCGATGATCTGTTTAAATTTATTAAAGTAGATATCTTTCATCTCACTTAGTTCCATATGTACAATATTATTGATAGAGAATTCAAATCCACCAACAACACCTGCATTATTATACACTAAGCCCATTTGATCAGCCAGTTTTTCAAAAGCATCACAATCTTTTGGATTTACTTCAACAATAGCTCTACTTAAAGATTCACTAAACATATCCTCTTGATTTATAAGAGCAATATCTATATCTACACCCTTATCACCAATTACAGCCATTTTAGCTAGTGCAATAGCGATTCCACCTACATTGATATCTTTTGCTGATTGTAAAAGATCTTGTTTATTGGCTTCTATTACAAAATCCCATAGTTTTCGCTCATTCTCAAAGTTAACCTCAGGATGTGTCCCTGCCACTTTTCCAAAGATCTTTTTAAGATACAAACTTCCACCAAACTCTGGTTTTGTTTCTCCTAAAATATAGATAATATTTCCCTCACCTTGCAAACAACTTGGAAGTACTTTATTCATATCATCATTTACTCCAACTGTTGCAATTGCTGGTGTTGGGAATACTCCTACTCCATTTGTTTCATTATACAGTGATACATTTCCACCAATTACAGGAGTATTAAGCTCTTTACACGCTTTTTTAATCCCCTCACATGCAGTCATAAACTGCCACATCACTTCTGGGTTTTGAGGATTACCAAAGTTAAGACAATCTGTAATTGCTAATGGATTAGCCCCAGTCATCGCTACATTTCTTCCAGCTTCCATAACTGCAGCAGCCGCTCCTAGTTCTGGATCGATATAACAAAACCTTGTATTACAATCAGCACTCATAGCAAGAGCTTTTCCAGTCTCTTTAATTCTAATCACTGATCCATCAAGTTTCCCTGGACCTTTTACAGTATTTGTTTGTACCATTGAATCATATTGATCATAGATCCATGACTTATCTACCACTTCCATATCAGAAATTAATGCTTCAAATACTTCTTGAGCACTTAGTTCAGATTCCATAGAAACATTTTTAATCGTTTCAAGATATTCTGGTTTTTTTACAGGTCTATCAAGTACTGGAGCCTCTTCACTTAAAGGCTGGATTGGAATATCTGCACACTTTTCTCCATGCCAAAATAGCTCCATATTTCCAGTAGCCGTTACTTCTCCAATAACTGCAGCATCAAGCTCCCATTTTTCAAAGATCTTGATAACATCTGCTTCGCACCCTTTTTTGGCACAAATCAGCATTCTCTCTTGAGACTCACTGAGCATAAAGTCATATGGGGTCATCCCCTCTTCACGTGCTGGAACTTTATCTAAATGCATAATCATCCCTGACCCAGTTCGTCCAGCCATCTCAAATGAACTTGAAGTTAGCCCTGCAGCACCCATATCTTGGATACCGATAATAAGGTCCTCTTTAAAAAGTTCTAAACACGCTTCAAGTAAAAGCTTTTCTGTAAATGGATCTCCTACTTGTACAGTAGGTCTTTTACTTTCACTATCCTCATCAAAAGCAGCACTACTCATAACAGCCCCACCAAGACCATCACGACCAGTTTTTGATCCTACATACATTACAGGGTTTCCAATACCTTCAGCTTTTCCATAAAAGATCTCATCAGCTTTTGCAATCCCAAGATTAAAAGCATTTACAAGGTTATTGCCTGCATAACACTCTTCAAATCCTGTTTGTCCACCAATAGTTGGAACTCCCATACAGTTACCATATCCACCGATACCTTCAACTACACCTCGTAAAAGATATCTATGTTTTTTAGCCACTTCACTATCACCTTCGATACTTGCAAACTGGATAAGATTTAATGAAGCTACAGGACGTGCTCCCATTGTAAATACATCTCTCATAATCCCACCAACACCAGTAGCAGCCCCTTGATAAGGTTCTATAAAACTTGGGTGGTTGTGTGATTCCATCTTAAATACAGCAGCATATCCATCACCAATATCAATAACCCCAGCATTTTCCCCTGGTCCTTGAATAACCCATGGAGCTTTTGTTGGAAAACCATTTAAATATTTTTTTGATGATTTATACGAACAGTGCTCTGACCACATTGCTGAGATGATCCCTATCTCAGTATAGTTTGGCTCTCGCCCTAACATATTTACTACCGTATGATATTCTTCCTCAGTTAAAGAGTGTGCTAAAGCGATCTCTAATGGTGTTTGTTCACTCATAAGTTTTTACCTTGATGTTATAAATTTTAGGGATTATATCTAAAAAGCTATTATGGATGGTTTAACTATAGTTTGGTAACTAATTTGTAACCTTAAACAAAAATTAATATTTTAAGAAAATTTTTAAGTTGATTCAGTTATTATTGCGCAATCTCAATTTA
>CBETOJ010000258.1:0-2795 GCA_965537725.1 uncultured Campylobacterales bacterium
TTTTATTGAGATCAAGATAAGCTGTCTTTGATCTTTTTTCTTGATAAGCTCATCCCTTGCATTATTTAAGATATTAATAAATACTTGGATCAATTCATTATCATACCCTTCAAAATATATCTTATCAATCTCTTGTATGATCTCTATATTATCATGTTTAAATTTTGATGTTAAAAGTTGTAAAGCTCTTTGTAATACTTCATCTAAAAGAAAGGTTTTCTTTTGTTTATTCTCTTTATAAAAGTTTCTAAAATCATCAACAGTTTGAGAAAGATGATTCACAGAGACTGTTATATTTTCTAAACTATCATCAAGTATCTTATCAGTCATAAGACCTAGTTCATGCTGTAGTTTTAAGCCTGAAGCTGATGTCATGATCACAGAGAGTGGCTGTCTCCACTGATGGGCAATATTTTCAAGCATCTCTCCCATTTGTGCCATTTTTGATTGTTGGATTAAGATCTTTTCTTTTTCTGTAAGTTTTGCTTCTATGAGTTTTTGTTCAGTTATATCTAAAAATGATGCTACATAATATAGAACTTCCCCCTTATCATCTAAAACAGATTGGATAATGAGGTGTTCGTTTAAGATATTTCCTGATTTTGTCTTATTTTTTATCTCACCTATCCAAATATTATCATCTTCTAAGCTCTCATACATCTGATCATAAAAATCTTTTGTATGGTATCCTGATTTTAATATGGAAGGAGTCTGTCCTATCGCTTCTTCTTTTGAATATCCAGTAATCTTAGTAAAAGCTTCATTTACTTGTAATATTTTATAGTTTTTATCGGTAATTGTCATCCCACTTTGTGTTTCAAAAGAGACTGAAGCTATTTTTAAGGCTTTGTGAGACTCTTCAAGTCTATCTAGCATGGTATTTACTTCCATATAAAGCTTCCCAAACTCATTATCTTCTTTTGTAGTCACTCTCTTTGTACTTGATAAGATATCTATCTGTTCTAAAAATCGAACAAGTTTTAAAATAGGATTAGTAAACTTTGTAGCGAAAAAGTGAGCTAAGATATATGAGAGGAATACAACACTTATCAAAACAAAAATAATAATATTTAAACCATCTAAAATGATCTCTTTTAATGTTTTAATCTTAAAGTTAAGCTGAAGATATCCTAAATGAGTTCCTTGATAACTTGCATCCATTTGAAGCTTTAATATATCTCCTTTTAGAGATGACATAGTTTGTACTTTATCTCCTCCTATGATCAAAGGTTCTATTTTAAAACTTTTATCCTTTTTGCTATATTGGTAGATTGGTGTTTTATCTTTTTTGTATAATACCATAGACTCTAAGCTTTTAAAAGATTTGAGTTTTGCAGTGATATCTGAAGCTACTGATACATCATTAAGTAAAATAAGTTTTGCTACACTTTGCCCTAATACAAGTCCTACGATCTCTGAGAGTTCTATCACTTTTTTATGTTGAGAATCCATATTCCAGTATAAAAATATACTATATCCTACTGTTGTAGTAGAGATAGTCACAAGCATTATAATAGCTGTAAGATAGTTTTTTATAGAGCTTTTGATCTTCAATAGGAAACTTTATAATTATTTAGATGGATTTTCTATAGGAACGTTAGTGTCATTTCCCCATTCTTTCCATGAACCATCATACACTGATGGTTTATAACCAAGCTTTTTTAATACAATATAATTCAATGCAGATTCTGCTCCACCTTGGCAATAAAGAACGATCTCTTTATCCTTTGGGATATCTTTGTAAAGCTTTTCTAACTCATCAAAATCTTTCATATGATTTCCATCTTGTGAAACTTGAAAGTTATTTGTACATGCATAATTGAGTGCTGTTGGAATATGTCCATATCTTTTAGCAATAGAGTCTTTTCCTTCATAATGCTCTTTAGCTCTGCCATCTATAATCGTTTTCTTTCCTATTGCTAAAAGAGTACTAAGCTTTGTTTCGATTTGTTCATTATCTACTCTTGGAACAAACTCTTTTCGCACCACTTTTGGAGTCTCTTTTGATATAGGCAGGTTTTTTTTGATATATTCACCATATGCATATTTTGAAAGTGCTACCTTTTCATGACCAAGTACTTCTAATACCCAATAAAGTCTGGCAGCCCAGAAAAAGTCTCCATTGTCATATGCAACTACAAAAGAATCTTTGTCAATTCCAGCATTTGAAAAAAGCTCTTTTAAAAAGTCTAATTTTGGCATCTTCCAGTCATCTTTTGCAAAAAGACTCTCTAATCCAGGCATATTTACAGCCCCTTTAATATGCCCTTTTTCATACTCTTTTTTTTCTCTTAAATCTACTAATACTAAATTGGGATTATTTAAATTCTCTTGTAACCATTGGACAGAAACTATAGTAGGTAATTCTTGTGAGAATAAAACACTACAAAAAAATCACTTAAATTCTTATGGAAAGTATAAGTACTTTAATCTATTCCAAGTTCTAAATAGATATTAAGCTTCTCTTCATTGATAAGAGAATTCTCTTTATCAAGAACACCCACCTTTTTTAATTTTGATAAGATTCTTGAAAAAGTCTCTGGAGCCATATTTAATATATTAGCTATCTCTTGGTTTTTATGTTCTTTTAATACTTCTTTATTCTCTTTAATTAAAGAACACACTCTAGTAATAGCATCAAATATGAGATTTCTATTTATTGTTTGTTCTAAGTTTTTAATCTTTTTAGTAAGTGACTTGATAATATGATATGAAAAAACTGTATCTTCAGATAAAAGTTCTTTAAACTTTTTTTTATCGATTAGAGCGATTTTTGTGCCATCTTCTAAGCTTTT
>CBETOJ010000259.1:0-2792 GCA_965537725.1 uncultured Campylobacterales bacterium
GTTATTTCTATGAGTTCTATATCTACAAATCCAGCACGATTCAACCAGTTTTTAAAACAATTAACAGTAGGGATAAAATAGATATTAGGTATCTTTGCGTACCTATCATGTGGACAAAGTGCCACTTCCTCTTCCCCATCCATCATAAAGCTATCGACAATAATTTCTCCATTTTTATTCATAGCTCTATTTAAAGATTTTAGTGCAGAGATTGGATCACTTCTATGGTATAAAACTCCTAGCATAAAAATAAAATCAAACTTATGTTCATAATATTCAAGATGTTCCACTCCTAAAAGCTCATACCGTATATCTGTTTTTGCAAAATAGTTGATAAAATCAAATTGGGTTTTAAAAAATGGCGATGGATCAAAACCGACCAATCTTTTTGGTTTATCTTCAAGCATACGAAACATATAGTACCCATTATTACATCCCACATCTGCAACAATTTTATCTTTAAGGTTAAAATGGGGTCTTAAAAGATTATATTTTTTATTACTTTGCCATTCACTATCTATCTCTAAGCCATTAATATCAAAGGGGCCTTTTCTCCAAGGGATCAATCTTTTAGCTACTTCATGAATTGTTTTTTGTTTTTCATCTGATAAAGGTGTATTTGCAGTTATTTTTAACCAATCTTCTGGTTCTAAGTGAAAAGTTTCACCTTCTAATATTTGTAATTTTTTGAGTTCATTTCGAAGTGGCGAGATGTTTTTCCATTCTAGCCACTTTTCACGTTCACTTCGTAGTTGAGCTAAATCCATTATTTTACTACGAACCATGGGTTAAGCAGATCTTCTTTATTGTAAACCACTGGTTCATCACTTTCAAATTGATAGGTCATTTTCCCAGATTCTCTTACAATTGCATCAGCAGCTGCTGTATCCCACTCCATAGTTGGAGCAAGTCTTGGGTAGATATCTGCACTTCCTTCTGCAACCATACAAAGTTTTAATGAACTTCCAATGCTCACTTGTTCTATCTCTTTTGTTTCAAGCTTATCAATAAAGGCTTGTGTCTCAGTTGAAAGGTGGGATTTTGAAGCAACTACCCTAAGCTTATCATTTGGTGTCATATTGATTGTTAATGGAAGCTCTTGATTGTTTTTATAAGCCCCATCACCTTTTTTAGAATAATAGATATCATTCATCGCAGGTGCATATACCACACCTAAAATAGGTGTATTGTTTTCAATAAGTGCAATATTTACTGTGAATTCACCATTTTTTTTAATGAACTCTTTTGTCCCATCTATTGGATCTATACACCAGTAATACTGCCACTCTTTTCTTATAGGGTACTCAACTTGTTTATTCTCTTCTGACATAATAGGAATATTAGGATAAAGTCTCTTTAAATTATCACAAATAATTGTATTTGCTACTAAATCTGCAGCTGTAAGTGGTGATTTATCATCTTTATATTCTACTTTAAAATCCTTTTGATAGATCTTCATGATCTCTTCACCTGCTTGTTTAGCTATTTCTTAATATCTATATTCTCAATCATTCTTTTCCCTTTTTTAACAAAGTGACATTTTACAAAAATTCTATTTATAATAAGCTTCCAGCTAAATATCCACTACTAAATGCCCACTGAAGATTATAGCCTCCACAAGGACCATCTATATCTACAATCTCTCCAGCAAAATAGAGTCCATCTATAAGTTTGCTTTTCATTGTTTTTGGATCGATCTGTTTTAGATCAACTCCCCCTCGTGTGATCATCGCTTTTTCAAATCCATCATGTCCAGTGATAGTAAAGGGTGTCCATGCTAAAAGTTTGATCAGTTTATCTTTTGCCTCTCCTTTTAAATCTTTGTAGTTTGAATTTAGATCAATGTTACATAGTTTGCAAAGTTCATTGATTACTGAACTTGGTAAAAGTTTTCCAAAACCATTATGTTTTTTAAGGTAAATGATGATCTCATCTTCATTCATACCAGTCATATTAATAAGGATAGGAACTTCGTCAAATTGATCTAAAAATGGAGTGATTTCTCTTGCAAAGTCCAAGATCACTGGACCTCTAAGACCTGTTTTTGTAAAGATAAGATCTCCAGTTGCTGTAAGTTTTTTAAGCTTTTTATTTTCTAGATTGACTTTTATCGTGGTTTTTGCAATTGTATCCGCTGTACAGTTGGCTTGCCAAGTCTCTTTTGTATGTAATGGCATCATAGCTGGGAATAGGGGAGTGATATTGTGTCCAAGTTTTTGAAGTATTGTAAAAGCTTCACCAGTTGCTCCAAGTTTTGGATAGCCTAAGCCACCTGTGGCTAAGATGATATTTTGTGTGGTAAAAACCATATCATTAGTATAAACCTTGGAAACTTTGCCATCTTCAATACTTATATCTGCAACTTTTTGGTTCAGTAATATCTCTACATTATTGTTTTTTAAGGTATCATGGAGTGCTTTTAAAATAGTTTCAGATTTATGACTCACGGGAAATACACGAAATCCATCAGGGATATGAGTTTCAACTCCAATAGTATGAAAAAACTCTTGAAGTGCCTGAGAATCTAAAGTTTGTAGGGCATCTCTCATAAATCTTCCATTTTTTCCAAAAGAGTTCATAAAAGAGTGATTATCTAAAGTATTCGTAAGATTACATCTTCCTCCCCCAGTAGCTTTAAGTTTTAAGCCCAAAGATGAGAGTTGTTCTACTAGTAAGACTTGTTTATTATTTGTAGAAGCTTGAATCGCTGCAATTTGACCAGCAGCTCCAGAGCCTATTATGATCACATCATATATTTTATTCATAAGAGGAATTGTACATTATTTTCCCTT
>CBETOJ010000260.1:0-2782 GCA_965537725.1 uncultured Campylobacterales bacterium
AAAGATACATTGGTATCTTTTAAATTGCCTTCTCAGAGGCTATATACGTACGTTTAGTACCTATATAGCCTCTTCGTCCTCTTCCCCAGTTCTGATTCTGATGATTTTTTCGATTGGAGATACAAAGATCTTTCCATCACCGATTTTTCCAGTTTTTGCAGAATCACTAATGATCCCTACCACATTATCTACATCTTCCTCTTTTACCACTAGATCGATCTTAATCTTTGGTAAAAAGTCTACTACATACTCTGCACCTCTATACAATTCACTATGACCTTGTTGTCTTCCATATCCTTTTACATCAGAGATAGTCATACCAGTAATTCCTGCGTTGCTTAACGCATCTTTTACATCTTCTATTTTAAATGGTTTTATAATTGCTTCGATTCGTTTCATATTTTTTCCTTTTTTCCTTTTTTAATTAGAATGCTCGTTTAAATTCTGGATATGATTCCACACCACATTCATTGACATCTAAGCCTTCAAGCTCTTCATCATGAGTTGTTCGTAGATTCATGATTTTATTTATAATAAATAATACTACATAATTACTTATAAATGCAAATAAAGCTACAACAACAACACCTTTTAATTGTCCCATAAAAGTGATATTTGCACTAGGATCACTAGCAAAGATACCTACAGCTAAAGTTCCCCAGATACCATTTACAAGGTGTACTGAAAGCGCTCCAACAGGATCATCTATCTTAAACTTATCAAACAGAGGAACTGCAAACACTACTAATGCCCCACCAATTCCACCGATAATAATAGGCTGATAAATATTATAAAGATCAGGTCCAGCTGTAATTGCGACAAGACCCCCTAAAGCACCATTTAAAACCATGGTGATATCTATCTTTTTATATTGTATGAGCATCAGTATTCCTGTAACAATAGCACCGCAGAGTCCAGCAGTGTTTGTATTTAAAATAGTAAGAGCTACGGCATCAGCATTTTCTTTTGATGCGATCCCTCCTACACTTCCACCGTTGAATCCAAACCATCCGATCCATAATAAAAACGCACCAAGTGTTACAAGGGGGATATTTGAAGCTGGGATCACTCTTACAGCTCCTTCTTTTGAGTATCTTCCATGTCGTGCACCCATAATAAGAATTGCTGCTAATAGTGCCCATCCTCCTGTTGAGTGGATCACGGTACTTCCTGCAAGGTCATACATACTAAGATCTAGAAAACTGTTTTCTAACATATCTTGTCCCCATGACCAGTTTACAACGGTTGGGTATATGATTGCAGCCATTATAATGGCAAATAAAGTAAGTGGTATTATCTTTGCTCGCTCACTTACTCCTCCACTCATAATATTAATGACTTTCCCTACAAAGGCCATTTGAAAAAGTAATGTTGCCCAACCACTCATATTGTTACTTCCAAAACTACCAAAGGCTATAGAGTATCCTATAAGTAAAAATGCCAGTGAAGCGATAGCATAGATCATCGTATTGATCATAAGAACAGTAGTAACATTTTTCGTTCGAACAATTCCAGCTTCAAGCATAGCAAAGCCAGGAACCATAAATATAATCAATACAAATGCAAAGAGTGCAAAAAAAGTATCCATTACATAGGAAATCTCAGGGGTCATATCTAATCCTTTTGAAATAAATTAGACAATTATAACAAAAGTATAAAAATAAAGATGAGCTAAATTGTATATTTAATATACAATTATAGCATCATTGGCAATTCTAGTTTAATCCCATTTTGTTCATAAAATATATTGGTATTGGCACTTTTTGCCTTTTTTTCTAAGGTATGCTCTTGATCTTTTGAAATTTTAAGAGGTGCTTTTGAACGATATTCTAAAGCGATG
Source organism: uncultured Campylobacterales bacterium (assembly GCA_965537725.1). Classification (GTDB taxonomy): domain Bacteria; phylum Campylobacterota; class Campylobacteria; order Campylobacterales; family Arcobacteraceae; genus JAIOSF01. Next base: position 1,841 of record CBETOJ010000260.1, read on the forward strand.
ATCTTACATTTTCTTTCATTGATGATCTCATACTCACCAATTTTTATTTGAACTTGTAAAGAGATCTCTTTATAATCGTGAAAAATAGTAAAACACTCATTTAAGCAGAGTAAAAAATCATTGATATTAAGTTTTACTTCTGGAATAGAGATATCATAAAGCTCTTTGATCTTTAGATTTGAATTGAGTAAGGTACTATTTTTTGAAAGATCAATAAGACTAAAAATATTTACAAGTTTGAGTTTATCATTATTGATCACATTGACATGATTGGAAACCACTTTATAGAGCCTTAACGCTATCTCATCATCACTTAAATATCCTACTAAAATAGCATAGTAGGATTGTTTATTATATTTCAAAGAGATATATTTATGATTAAACCCAAAATTTAAACTTGCATTTGAAACAGCCAGTTCAAAAAGCTCTTTTACACTGACAAAGTTAAGTAAAAATTCTGCTTCTTTATTATAACTTTTTACTTTTCCACTAGAGTCGAAAAGCAAATAAGGATTTAGATCATGTTCAATGAGTTGTTCATAAAAATCTTTCATTATTTCTCCTCATCAATATTATACATATCAAGTTTTTTTCGTAGGGTGATTCTATTTATGTGAAGCTTATTTGCCATTTGAAGTTGAGATCTATACTCTTTTTTTGCAGCTTTTAAAAGGGGTCTTTCAAAATACTCTAAGAGATCTTTGTACCCTTCGCCATTTTTAAGCTTTTTTATTACAAACTCTTCGATAGCATTCATCATATCCTTTTCACTCATAGATTTTAAAAAGGTGCTTTTAAAGATAGATTGTTTTAGAGTTATACCATTGTTTGTAAGATCAATATCTAGATTTGAAGATTTCATATTTGTCTCATAAATATTATTTGCTTCTTTTACATAATATTTTGTAAGCTCTTCAAGATCCTCAGGTCTTTTTGATAAAG
>CBETOJ010000261.1:0-2775 GCA_965537725.1 uncultured Campylobacterales bacterium
ATTTCAACTAGCAATTGATGATTTTGGAGGAAGTCATCATAATATAAAAAATCTCCATTCTATAAAAATCGACTATATTAAGATCAATAGTGTGTTTATAGAAAAACTTTTAGAGGATAAAAAAGCTAAAAAAGTGGTTGAATCTATTTTACATTTAGCAAAAAATATTGGGGCACAAACTATTGCCCAATCGGTTAGTTCCAAGGAGATTCTAGAAGAAGTTAAAGCTTTAGGGATAGATTTTTCACAAGGGTATTTTACAGGAAAACCAAATGAGATTATATGATCTTACAGAACACTTACAATTTAAACAAATTATGTTACAATTTTTATTATAAAGGAGTTTGATATGACAATTAAATATGCTGGACCTAGACCTGCGATATCTCAACATGGAATAGAATTTAAAGATGGAAAAGAGGATAAGTATGTTTATCTGATCATTGCTGCACAGATCTTAGTAGCTATTGATAAAGATTACACAGAAAAAGCTGCTTATAGTTATGATACTGCAACAAAAAGATTATCTGATGATGAGCTTTTAGATATTATGCTTCGTTATGAGCCTGAACTAAAGCAAAGAGTTATATCTGAAGAGATCAGTTATGAAGAGCATTTAAGTGAAGAGATAGATCGGATAAAAAATAGAAAAGATCTTAAGCAAATTGAAATAGATGTTTGGGTTAACAATCTTAATATTATGAAAAAATATAGAATCCAAAGAGCTGTAAATAAAATCTATTACCAACACTGTATCCATGATATTGCTAATGTGATAAAAAGAGAGAAGATAAAAGAGATCGATACCCCTTTCTTTGAAAAATATTGGCATGTGTTACAAACAATTCAAGGGGCTTTGAGAGAAGGAAAGGATTCAATTGGAAGTGACCTTAAGGTTGAACCTACTGATAATGGAATGATCGCTAAACTATTTATTCCATTTTACGAATAGCTTATTTCATAAAATAAGAGACAATACTCATTACAACAATAACCCAAAAAATTGTGATGAGTATCTCTTTAATAGTGACTGTTGGATTTAAAATACCACAATAGGGACAACGTCTGAGTTTGGTTTGTATCTCACTTTTACAGTTTCTACAAGGTTTTATCTCTTTTTCTTCGATCTCTTTTTCTTTTTTGGCCATTATGTATAGATCTCATCTAATAAACTATCTACAAAATTATCAGGAGAAAACTCCATCAAATCATCAGCTTTTTCACCAATACCTATGTAAAAGATTGGAAGCTCTAGTCTATTGGAAATAGAGAATAGTGCTCCACCTTTTGCAGTACCATCTAGTTTTGTTACAATAATACCATCAATCCCCACCATTTCATTAAATGCACGTGCTTGGGCGATTGCTGTATTCCCTTGTGTTCCATCTAGGATCATTAGTTTTTGATGAGGTGCTCCAGCCATTGACTTATCACAAACCTTTACGATCTTTTTAAGTTCATTTGCTAAGTTTGTTTGTGTTTGAAGACGACCAGCTGTATCAATAATTACATGATCAAGGTTTTTAGCAACTGCTGATTGGATCGTATCATATGCTACGGCACTTGGATCATGTCCATGTTTTGTTTTGATAATAGGAACATCTAATTTTTCTGCCCAAGTTGCTAGTTGTTCTATAGCTGCAGCTCTAAAAGTATCTCCAGCTCCAAGGATCACACTATTACCATTGTTTTTATATCTATTGGCTAGCTTTGCAATAGTAGTAGTTTTCCCTGCACCATTAACTCCAATAATAAGTTCTACAAATGGTCGTGGAATATTGCTAAGATCAACTTCAGGAGCATGCTCAAAAAGCATTACAAGTCTATGTCTAAGTTGATCCCTTGTGATCATCTCAGGTAAACCGTCCATCGCTTTTTCAATAATCTCATATTCCATATCTGCTTCTATTAAAAGCTCTTCGATCACATCAAACTCTATTTTCTCTTTTTTTTGTGGAACAATAGATTTGATATTGGAAAAAGTTTTATCTAAAGCACGAGAGAGAAAACTTTTTTTCTCCTCTTGCTCCTCTTTGAGTGGTTCCTGTTGTATCTCTTTAGGTGTCTCTTCAAGTGCCTTTTCCTGGATGTTCTCTACAAGCTCTTCTACTACCTCTAGAGGAGTTGTTTGTTTTTCTTTTTTCTTAAAGATGCCAAACATGCTATATTTTCCTAGTCTAGTTTTAAGCTAATTGCTTGTGAGATATCACTAAATAACATCTCTTCAGGTTTCATACCGATGTAGTATTGTACATATTGACCTTTTTTATTAAAAAGGATCATAAATGGGATAGAACCTCCAGGATTAAGCTCCATTACTGCTCCAAAAAGTTTTCTATTCTCTTCTCCCGTTACAATTGGATACGTCACATTAAATTGTTTGATAAACTCTTCAAGCTCAGCTTGTGTATTCATAGATCCATCTCTTTTCCCAATATCCACAGCAAGGATCTCAAGATCTTTTTGAAGTTTTTCTCTAATATTTAAAAGATGAGGAATCTCAGCTTTACAAGGTGGGCACCATGTTCCAAAAAAGTTTAATAACACCACTTTATCTTCAAACCCTTTAAATTGCCAACCATCCTTTTTTACAACAATTGTTACATCTTTTCCATCGTGGGTTTTTAGATTAAATGTTGGTGCTTTTTGTGTACTTGTATTTGAAGATACCATATCTTCATCTATTTTCTCTTTATCTCCACAACCTATAAAAAAAAGTAATGATAAAATAGTCAAAATAGTAATTTTTTTAATCTTCATTTTTGTCTCCTTTGG
>CBETOJ010000262.1:0-2775 GCA_965537725.1 uncultured Campylobacterales bacterium
AACCTTTTATATATTTATATTATATCAGATTGACACAGAATTTTGAACGGTCCCTCATATTTTGGTCTTAAAGATTCACCTTCTAGTGTGATACGGTGAGATGAGTTTACTATTCTATCCAGTATTGCATCTGCAATTGTATTATTTTGTAAAAAGCCATACTAATCTTTTACTGGAAGTTGTGAAGTTATAATGGTTGAAGATAGTTGAGATCTTGTTTCTATTATCTCAAATAGATTTGCTACATCATCAGGTGATATTGTAGATATTCCAAAGTTATCAAGTATTAGTAGTTTGTAACGTGCAAATTTTTTAAGTAGATTTATATAACTTCCATCTATACGTGATAGTTTTATATCTTCAAGAAGCGTTGCTGTTCTAATATAATATGCAGTAAATCCATCAGTAATAGCTTTAACAGCTAAAGCTTGAGCTAAAAAGCTCTTACCACAACCTGTTTTACCGTTTATAATTACATTTTGATGATGCCTTATAAAATCTTTGTGATACCTTAGCACTTTTGTATTCTTTGTAAACAAACCTATTAGCAGGTAATTGTTGTAAATATGGAAGATCAAGCTCTTCAAACATTTGGGATCTACTTTTTTTAAACTTCCTTACTATTTTATTATTGTATTTATCTAAAAGAATTGATATAGCATCATTAAGTTCATCGACACTATAAAAGGTTATCTTTCTCAAACTTGCAAGTATCCACCTCTGTATCCCCTTTACTTCAAGTTCTGCTTTACTTTTATCCTTTGGATTTTACTATTATGCTTACTGTTTTTATTGCTACTATTTTAGCGGTGAGTATTTGGGGATTATTATTGAATGAACTGATTGCATTGATGAATTATGATCAATAGTTCTTTAGTGTGGTTTTGTAATTGTGATAGGGGGTCGTAATAGTAGTTGTAGTGAAGTATTTGACTTCACAAAAAAAGTAGTATCACTCTTCTGTATTATAAAAGTTTTCTAAGATCAAACTATCCATAATCTGATTTTTAAATAGAGCATCTTCATGCTGTTGTTTTAAAGCTTTATTTTCCTCTTTGAGTGAGATATACTGGGCGTTGAGTTTATTGATATCTTTACTTAGATAGTAGATATTATTTTGTAGATAAATTTTTGGCATAAGTAGAGCAAGGGTTAAAAAAAGAGCTCCTAGGACTATAAAAAGGGCTTTTAGTGGTCTCATTGAGCCTTCCAGTGAAATACTCTCATTTTTGAACTTCTACTTCTAGGGTTTTGTTTGATCTCTTCATTTGTAGGAATAATAGGTTTTTTTGTAAGGGCTTTTCCTTTTTGGTGATCTCCTCCACATTCACATCGAATCACATGAGGCGGACAGATACATTTTTGTGTCCATTTTTTAAAATAGTTTTTGACGATTCTATCTTCTAAAGAATGAAAAGAGATGATAGCGATAAGTGTATCGTGAAGCTCAGCTTGCTCAATAGATTGAAACAACTCTTCTAAAACTCCTAGTTCGTTATTTACTTCTATTCGTATCCCTTGAAAAGGAAGCGTTGCTGGGTGAAGTTTCCCTTTATGCATATTTTTTGATAAAAACTGTGCTAACTCTTTACTTGAAGAGAATGGTCTATTTTGTACGATAAGTGAAGCTACCTTTTTATATTCTTTTACTTCTCCATACTCTTTAAATGTCTTTTCAAGTTGGTTTTGTGAGTACTCATTGACCACATTACTTGCAGATAAAACTTGGTCAGTATTCATTCTCATATCAAGAGTTTCTCCATCAAAGCCAAAGCCCCTTTCACTTTTATCAAGCTGTAGAGATGAAACTCCAATATCAGCTAAGATCCCTACGATGTTTTTATCTTTGAAAGAGTTTAAAACATCCTTGAAGTTTCCTTTATTAAAAGTAACTCTATCACTATATTTTGCAAGGCGATCTTTTGAAAAAGCTAGAGCTTCATCATCTTGATCATTACAGATAAGTTGTATATTTGGATTTGATTCTAATATTCCAAGGGAATGCCCTCCATATCCTAAAGTACAGTCTATGATATATCCCTCTGAAATCTCTTTAAATGTATCGATCACTTCATTAAAAAGTACAGGGATGTGTGGTACGTTATTCTCTTGCAATATGCTTATCCTAAGTTTAATTTTGATCTAGTATAATATCAAAATCTTACTTATTGGTGGAATAAATGATCGATCAACACATAGTCAAACATCTAGCAGATATCTCTTTAGCACTTTTTAGAAAAAACTTTTTCGGAATTTATCATGGTTCTATTTCTAAAAAAGTGGATCATAATAGTTTTATTATCAATAAAAAAGATGCAATTTTCGATGAGATCAATGAAGAAGCTTTATGTCAGCTTTCTATGAGTCTACATGATTATAGTTGGAACTTAGCAAGTATTGATTCAATTATCCATAGTGCTATCTATACACAGATCCATGAAGCAAAGTTTATCGCTTTTGGTATGCCGCCATATACTACTGCGTATTCATTAGAACATGATGAAGTGGAGTTTAATGACTATTTTGGAAAGATCATTTTTGATAAATTGACTATTTATGATCCAGGAGATTTTTCTACTTGGTATGAAAGAAACTTTTCTGAAGTTACAAAAGCACTCAAAGCATCTAAAGATAATGTGATTATTGTCAAAGGAATTGGTGTGTATGTTTATGATAGAGATATGAATGATCTGGTTAAAAAAGTAGCTATTTTGGAAAATAGTTGTAGATTCCTTGCTCTAAAATCACAATTTGGTTAGTAAATGTGTTACTAAA
>CBETOJ010000263.1:0-2775 GCA_965537725.1 uncultured Campylobacterales bacterium
TAGTTGTTGGAGTTTCTTTTCTTTGTTCTATATTAGAATCAATCCTTTTATCTACAAATACTAGTTATATCGCAGTATTAGAACAAAGCAATCCCCATGCAGGAAAATTGCTTAAGGGTCTTAAAAAAGATGTAGATAAGTCAATATCCTCTATTCTTATATTAAATACTTTTGCAAATACACTTGGAGCTACTGCTATTGGTGTACAGGCCCAACGAGTATTTGATAACGATAGTACTTTAGTACTTATAGTTTCAATAGTATTGACTTTTGCAATTTTGTTTTTTGCTGAGATTATCCCAAAAACAATTGGAGCAATATATTGGAAAGAGTTAGCCCCAACAGCCGCTAGGTTTATCAATATTTTTATTTTGATCACTTATCCTGTTATGATCTTTACTTTGTTTTTAACACGAAAGATCAATAAAAATGGTGATGGAGGAACTGTTTCAAGAGAAGAGCTTATCCATACTGCTCTTTTAAGTGAAGAGGTCAATGAGATGGAAACAGAGATCATTGAAAATACTTTAAAACTTAAAGAGAAAAAAATCAAAGATATCTTGACTCCTAGAAGTGTTGTTTTCGCTGTACAAAAAGATATGTTAATTAAAGATCTTTTAGAAGATAAAAGAACTTATAAATTTTCACGTGTTCCTGTATATGGGACGGGCATTGATAATGTAGTAGGTGTGGTATTAACAAAAAAGATATTTAAGCACGCTATTAAAAACCCTGATGTTCCAATTGAAGCAATTATGTCAAAAGTTGAAAGTATTAATGAAAACATACCTGTTTTAAAAGCACTTAGTAGTTTTACTAAAGCAAAAGGGCACCTTTTAATTGTAACAGATAGTTATGATCAAACTGAAGGTATCGTAACTTTAGAAGATTGTCTTGAAACTTTATTAGGACTTGAGATTATGGATGAGCTTGATACAACTGAAGATATGAGAAAATTAGCTTCAGCAATTATGAGAGCTAAAAGAAAGAAAAAAGAGGAAGAGTTACTCCAAAGATAAAATATCTTTGGAAACTCTTCTTAACTCTCTACGTAGTTTTTAAGGTTTCTTCCCACCTTAGGGTGTTTTAGTTTTTTAATAGCACTCGATTCAATTTGTCTTACACGCTCTCTTGTAACATTTAAGGTATTTCCAATCTCTTCAAGAGTTCTATCACTTCTATCATCTAATAATCCAAATCTCATTCTTACCACTGCTTGTTCTCTTTCATTAAGCTGTCCTAAGATCTGATCAATTTGTCCTAAAAGGTCATCATGCATAATGTTTTCAACTGGAGTTGGAGCTTGAGTATCTGCTACAAAGTCTCCAAATTTTCCATCATCTTCACTTCCTATAGGAGCATCAAGAGATACTGGCTCTTTTGTGATCTTAATAACTTGTTTTACTTTATCAACACTAAGTCCAACCTCTTTTGCAATTACATCTACATCTGGCTCTTTTCCACTCTCTTGGATCCCTTTTCTTATGATCTTATTGATTCTATTGATTGTTTCGATCATATGGATTGGAATTCTAATCGTTCTTGCTTGATCCGCAATTGCTCTTGAGATCGCTTGTCTAATCCACCATGTTGCATAAGTAGAGAATTTGTATCCCTTTTTATATTCAAATTTATCAACTGCTTTCATTAGACCAATATTTCCCTCTTGGATAAGGTCAAGAAATGGTAATCCTCTATTTGTGTATCTTTTTGCAATTGATACTACAAGTCTAAGATTTGATTTTGCCATTCTATTTTTAGCTTCATCAGTGATCTTTTTCCCAAGTTTGATTTGCTCAAGAACATCTTTAAGCTCTTCCTCTTCAAGATCAAAACCACCTTTACTAGCTTCCGCTGTTTGGTAAAGTTTTTTGATCTCCATATAAGTAGATACCATAGTAGCTTCAGGAACCATACCAATAATATCAACTTTAGATAATGTTAATATCTTTTCTAATATCTTTTTATGGTTTTCTAATAATGTATCATTAAAAAGAGGGAGTTTATACTCTAATCTTTTTAATTCATTCTCAAATCCATCTGTACTATTAAGTGAAGTCTCCATCGCTTTAACAATTTCAGCAATAAGTTTACTTGTAGGTCCAAGTTCTACAAGGCTTTCTTTAATACTATTCTTTTTAAAAGCACATTGAAGGTCAAATAGTAATACATCTGCTTCTTCAGTACTTTTAGCTGTTTCTTTGGCAATAAATTTTAACCAATCTTTTTTTGCTTTTTCCAGCTTTTTAAAATCTTCGATGATTTTTTTAGCTCTTTTATCAAGTTTTTTATCTTTGTTTTTTGATTTGTCATCGTCATCTTGATCTACATCAGACTCTTCCGCTTCAAAATCATTATCAGCTTCTATATCTTCAGTATCACTGCTTTCTTCATCTTCATCATCAAAGTTTTTAAATAACTCTTTAACTTTTCTTTCACGATTAACTAAAGGCTCTTTATATTCTAAAATAAAATCAATGAGGTATGGAACAGAACAGATAGCATCAAGGATAGTATTCTCTCCTCTTTCCATATTTTGAGAGATCTCTACTTCTTCTTCTTTTGTAAGAAGTGGAACTTTTCCCATCTCTCTTAGATACATCCTTACAGGAGAGTCTGATCGTGACCACTCTAGTAGTTCTTTACTTTTTAAAAGATCAAACTCTTCTGCATCAGGGTTTTCTTGACGCTTTAATCTTGCATCTTCTCTTTTTTTATATTCTAGTTCATTAAGTCTTTTTGCTTGTTCTTTAGAGCTCATAAGATCAACATTAA
>CBETOJ010000264.1:0-2761 GCA_965537725.1 uncultured Campylobacterales bacterium
ATAAAACCTTTTTATTTGATTTTAGCACTTTTAGGTGTTGATAGGTAGAGAAAATTTGTTGGTTCATTTGTATTTAAAATTTAAACTCTTTTTGAAAGAGTTGTACTTTTGGAATATTTTTTAGATCTTTCATATCTTGAAATTGTTGCTCTTTTTTTGCACATCCTACAAATAAAAAAACAAGTACAAGTATATAAATTAGTTTATTCATTGAATATCTCCTTGCAAGATATTTATACTATTATCATAACGATAATCTTGTAAAAAAACAATAGAGATTTACCATTAGTATTAAAGGTTTATGTTTCTAAGGTTTGTAAATAGTCTTCAGCTGTCTCTATATGGTTTTGTAGTTTCACTCTATCAAGTTTGTCTAAAAGTTGAAGTTGCATCTGCATCCTTGGGATATTTTGAAAAAGTGCTTTATACTTATCTAAAAATCTCCAATACAACCCATCCCAGATCTTACACCATGGATCACTTTTTTTATAATCACTTGACATCTTTAAAATATAGTTACTACTACTTATATATGGTTTTGTAGTGATTGACTCTCCATCACTAAATTGACTCATCCCATACACATTTCCCACCATCACCCAATCAAAACTATCGATATAATATTGCATAAAAAAACTATATACATCATCTGGATCACATTCAAGGAGTAAAAAGATATTTCCCAAGATCATCAATCTTTGGATATGATGATTATATGCAGTAATATGTAGTTGTTTTATCACATCATCCACAGGATCTAGTCCACTTTTTGCTTCAAGTATTTTTTGTGGTATCTTTTTATGGAAATGAAAAAAGTTTGTGGTACGTAAAAGTACATGAGAGCTTCTATATATACAAAGCATAAACTCTCTCCATCCGATGATTTGTCTTATAAATCCCTCTTTTGCATTTAATGGAGCATCTGCTTTTTGTATCTCATCTAATATATAGTGAAGATCTAAAAGTCCGCTATTTAGAGATATTGAGATATTTGAGTGATATATAAAAAGCTGATTCTTACAAATAGCATCTTGATAGTCTCCAAAGTTTTCAAGTTTATATTTTAAAAAGTATTGAAAATTTGCACGGGCTTCTTCAAAAGTGATGGGATAATAAAAGTGGTTTATCTCTCCTACACTTTTAAACTTTGTACAATAATCTTTGGCTTCTTCTATAAATCTATTGGTGTAAGTAAAAGCTACAGGTGGAGTAATCTCTTTTGGAAGCTTTTTTCTATTCTCATTATCAAAGCTCCATTTACCACCTTGTGGTTTATTATTGCGATCAAGTAAAATACCAAGTTCTTTTCTTCTATTGATATAAAAGTGGTGCATAAACCTATTTTGATCTTGTACATTTAAAAAGTTTGGATTTGGATAAATTGTAAGGTTTGAAAAGTGTTTTTGAAGCTTTTTTAAAAGCCAATCATCTACCACATCATAGATATAAATAGAAGAGTTTTGATAAGTTTTTAAATAAGTTTCATCTTCACAATACTCCACTTCTATATGATGAGCTTGTAAATAGGTTTCATAAAACTTCGTAGAAGCCCTGTGAAATACAAGTTTTTGGATATGAAAAGCAAATTGGGTAAAAAATAAAGGCTCTTCAATTAAAAGCACTTTTTTGTTTTTTAAAAGCTCAATATCTGAAAAAAGCTGATGGGGATAGAGTAAAAATATCTCCATCAAATCCTTCTTATTGGCTCACTTGCTGGTTTGGCAAAATAATATCCTTGGGCAAGGTCAACTCCAATTGACCGTAAAGTGTCTAATTCATAAGCAGTTTCTACTCCCTCAGCTAGTACACAAATATCATTCTCTTTTGCTACATTATAAAGTGCTTTATATACAGATTGTTTGAGCTTGTTTGTATCAATATTTTCAATGATATTTCGATCAACTTTGATAATATCAGGTTGGAGTTTAATAAGCATATTCAGACTAGAATATCCCTCTCCCACATCATCTAAAGCGATTTTATACCCTTTTTCACGATAAAACTCTAAAATATTTCTAAGATGCTTTTGATCATTTACCAGTTCTGTTTCTACCACTTCAAATACGATTTGAGATGGATCAAACTCTAGTTGTTTTGCCCATTTTTCAGTAGATTGTAGACAGAAAGTTGGATCATAAATTGAAGTTGGGATAAAGTTGATAAAAACTTTTTGATGTACTTTTTTTGTTGCAGCAGTTTTAAGAGCTGATTCTCTACAAAGTCTATCAAGTTTAAAATTGAGATCATTTCTTTTTGATTTTGAAAAAAGCTCATCAGGAAAAACTAAACTTCCATCATCTTTTACTCCTCTTACAAGAGTCTCATATCCATAAATACTATTTTCATTCATATCAATAATAGGCTGAAAATAAGAAGTAAGAGATTCATTATTTACAATATCAAAGAACTCTTGATCCTCTATGAGATTGAGAAATCTTTGCAATGGCTTTGCTGATAAGAGTGAACGTAGTTCGAAGGTATTCTCTTGATCTTCAATAAAAAGTTTTATATCATTTGTTTCAAGAGAGTTAAAAAAGTTGTAAAAAGCATCTATATTTTCTACAAAAAAAAGTTGAGGGTTATTCACTTCAAGTTTGATAAGTCCCTGTACCTCTTGAAACTCTAAAGCAAGTTTTTGAAGAAAAAGTTTTATTTTTCTATTGAGTTCATCATGCTCACATAAAAAGTAAAATGTCGCTGGTATCGTTTTTAACATAAATTTTTCATTACATTTATTGCATCCCATAGTTTTTCCTTTATA
>CBETOJ010000265.1:0-2738 GCA_965537725.1 uncultured Campylobacterales bacterium
TAATTGTGAATGAAACAGAAATAATTATGAAAAAAACTGTAGTATTTTATAAAAAAGTTGGAAAAAAGTTGGAAAAAAATATTATTTCTAGTTATTTTAATATTGATTTAAGTTTCTATATAATATCGTGTATTGTAAATTATGATTATGGTAACTTTTTGTGATATTTATTGTTATACAAATGTTAAAAATAGAGTAACTTTACCATAATTTTAAAAGTTACAACTTTTTTATAACATTATTTTGATAAAATGACTTTGAATGAAGAAAGGTTTTGTTATGCAAACTAAAAAATTGTTTATTTTACTCTTTATGGGTATTGTCAGTTTAAATGCAACAAGTTTAAGAAATAGTATTGAAGATACTCTTAATAATAATCCATCGATTATTGCTGCACATATCAATAGAGATGCGTACTTAAAGTATGTGGAGCAAGAAGAGGGAGACTATCTACCAACTCTTGATCTTGATGCTTATGTTGAAAAGTCAAAGACTTATAATGATCCAGATACAACACCACCTGCAGAAGGGTGGAGTGATAAAGATGGTTGGAATGTGGCATTGAAGTTTCAATATGTTCTGTATGATGGTGGTTTAACTCCAGCCCAAGTTGGAGAGTATCAACATAGATATAATGCTAATAAATTTAGAAGTATTTATGATGTGGAAAATACTATCTATGAAACAGTTAGTACATATATTGATCTTGTTGCTTCTCAAGAACTTTTAGCATTAGCTACAGATAATATGGCTGTTCATGAAAAATATTTAGATATTGCAAAAGAGAAAGAAGAGATTACTGGTGAAGTATTAGAAACTCATCAAGTAAACTCAAAATACCACTCTGTTATTGGACGTTACTTAGAGCAAGAACAAGAACAATATACATCAAAAAGTCTCTATAAACAACTTGTAGGAAAAGATCTATCAGGAGATATTTGTAGGCCTATTTTAGATGAAACTTTTATCCCTAAAACTGTAAAAGAAGCAGTGGAGTTAGGACTTCGAAGAAGTTTTAAAATAAATGAACAAATTGAGATCATTAAACAACAAAGAGAAAAAATTGCACAAGAAAAAGCAGGGTATAGACCAACTATTACATTTGAACTACAAGGTCAATGGGATGATGATCTAGAACTTGCAGAAAATGGACGACAGGATATTTACAGAGGAAGAATTAATCTTAACTGGAATCTGTTTGATGGTGGAAAGACAATGATTGCTACAGCAAAAGAGGAACTTTTCTTAAAAGAGGAGCAAAAAAAGCTTGATGCAATTACTGCTGAGGTTGTTGAAGAGATAAACTCTGCATACTACACTTATTTTAATATGAAAAAAAGAGTTGAAAACTCAAAAAAAGTGATTGATGATAACTATAATATTTTAATGGTATACAAACGACAATTGGCTGATGGTACGAGAACATTTATTGATATCTTAAATGCAGAGTCTGAATTGTATCGATCAGATATTGATAGTTTACAACAACAGTTTAAACTTTTAAACGCTTATTATGATCTTTTAAATAAGTTATCAATGTTAAGTGATGTTATTTTAATGCAAGAGAAGCAGATTTGTCCTAAATATGTATTTACTCCAAGAAATAGAGAAGTCACAAATCCAAATGAAGATATTCAAATCAATGATAGTGTAAAAGATCTATTTACTGATGATTCAAGTTCAGATATGAATTTAAATGATGATGTGGCAATCAATAATGATATGGCAACAGATGATCTTTTAGGAAGTGATCTTTCAAATAATGATGTAGCACCAATTGATCAGCAGTTACCAAAAGAAGATGAAATGGTGATGACACATAATCAAAGATCAACAAAATCTGCTTTAGATGATCTTTATAGTGAACCAGATAATGCAGCTTCAATCAATTTAAATCCTACCCCAGAGGTAGAACCAAAAAAGGTAACTGATACAATTGAAACAACAGGTATCATTGATATTGAAGATAGATTAAATAAATTGTATGCAGAGGGAACTACTCCTGAGATTGCTAGAAAAGTACAACAAAGAGTTGCTGAAGAGAGAAAAGAGCTTTTGGCGAAAAAAGCTCAAAATGAAGAGATGGCTCTTAATGAAAAAAGAGTTTTATCAAAACAATATACTATCAATATAGCAACACTTAGAACAGTTGATGAACTTAAAGAGTTTATAAAAGAGTATAAACTTGAAGATGAAGCATACTACTATAGATTTGGAGCTGATAGAAAAAAAATCAAACTTATCTATGGTGAATTTGATACTGTAGGTGAAGCAAGAAAAGCTATTGAGAAATTTGGAGCTGGAATTAAAAACTATGTATATGTTGATAATTTACAAAAACATTTAGATCTTGAGAAAAAATATAATGGAGGATATAATTTAGCTAAATCGATTCCTGGTAAATATACTATTAATATAGCAACAGTTTACAGTGAATCAGAATTACAAAAATATATCAAAGAGTATCATCTTTCAAATGCAGATTATTCATATAGATTTGGTAATAATGGAGATAAAATCAAATTGATCTATGGAAGCTATAATACATTAGCTGAAGCAAAAAGAGCAATGGCAGAATTACCTAGAGGTATTAGAAACTATGTTTATGTTGATAGTGTTCAAAAACATATTGAATTAGAAAAAAAATATCAAGAATACAATTAATATAAAACCACATTAAGGTAATGACAAATGACTGAAGAAGAGAAAAATTTAAAAAAAGGTTTTGATGTAGAAAA